>JAAYBQ010000227.1 GCA_012730035.1 Spirochaetota bacterium | reverse complement strand
TTTTTAACAAAATTTTAAACATTGCCGCAACCGGCAACAGTTTCTCAGGGCTGATAATCCCCCTGTAATGCTAATTATGAGTAAAAAAATCATCAGGATTCATAAATCCTGATGATTTCAAAATAAACATAATGTAGATTCTGTTGATCATCAGCAAAGACCATCCGGACGGTTTTTTAATCAGGATGTCCGGACTGATCAACAAATTTACCATGAAGGGGTACCCGATGAGAA
Source organism: Spirochaetota bacterium (assembly GCA_012730035.1). Classification (GTDB taxonomy): domain Bacteria; phylum Spirochaetota; class UBA4802; order UBA4802; family UBA5550; genus JAAYBQ01. The sequence goes on along the minus strand of JAAYBQ010000227.1, from coordinate 4,165 downwards.
AGTTCTTACTTGCATTTTTACTTATGACGGCCTGTGGATTTATGCTATCCTGCGAATCTGCCGGTTCAGGGGATTCAGCCGATACGACTGCTTCAGAAATAATAGAAAACACAAATGATACCGGTGACACCGTATGGGACAGCGGGACCGGTTCATCGGTGGAAAAAATGACCGCGGCCGGGCAGAAGGAATTTTTTAAAGTTTATGTATCGCTCGGAGACAGCCTGACACAGGGGTGTCAGGGCATCAACGTTGAAGAGAACAGGCAGTATTACAGCTATCCGGCACAGTTTGCCCGTGCTGTTAAAACCGAATTTAACCAGCCCCTTATCGAATTCCCGGGGATAGGAATGCCCAATCCTGAAGATGCGTTCAAAAAAGGATGGTTTGATACATGGGCCAGCACAATATCCCGCTTCATCAAAACTTTCATGTACTGGTACCGTGCGGACAGGTACGACAACCAGGCAAACCTGAACAACTTTGGCATATCCGGAGCGACTATTGATGACCTGATCTCATACGATGGTACAAAAAAAATTACTGATATAACTGACTCTCTGCTCATCCAGGTGGTTGGATTAATGAATCCATTTATATGCTCAGTAGTGGGACTTAACCCCGCGGCCAGCAAGTCTGCCCTTGACCAGGCTCTTGACAGGGACCCGACATTCGTAAGCGTCTGGATCGGCAACAATGACACAATATTCGCAACGATCATGGGTGACGACGGCAAACTTTTAATGACCGACCTTGACAAATGAAAGGCGAGCTGGGATATTTTGGTGGCAAAAATAAAAGCAAAAAAACCGGTTAAAGGTGTTGTTCTGATCAACCTGCCTGACAATACGATGATTCCATATTTACAGCCGCTTCATAATAAATATACAACAATCACCGAAGGCGCCGACATTCCCGAAGGATCGATGGTGCCGGTTTTTTCCACAAGGGTAAGCTGCGTCGCCGATGTAATTACCCCACAGCAGATTAAAACAATCCAGGACCGGATTATCGCGATCAATAAAATAATAAATGCAACAGCGAAGAAAGAGGGATGGGCGCTGGTTGATGCCTATACCATGATACGCACTGAACTGGTTGCCGGTGTCGCACTTACCCGTAGCGATGGAACACAAAGCAATATAGTAGTCAATGGCGATTATGCTTACGGCGGATTCATGTCGCTTGATGGTATACACCCCTGCTCCACGGGATATGCAATAGTTGCAAACAGAATGGCCAGGGCCGTGAATGAAACATACGGCACAAGCATTCCGCTTATTGACGAAGTAGAAGTCTGGAAAAATGACAGCCTTAACCAGAACCCCATAGACCCCAGGGACTATCCGGCACAAATGGGTAATCTTACCTATATAGTTAATACCATGGTACGGCTGATGGCACAGTTTATGTAAGCCTGGTCTGAAAAACCGGGTATGAATAAAAACGGGAGCTGAATATCCACTCCCGTTTTTATCTTCATCAATTATGCTTAAGCTTCATCGGCTAAATTTTCTGTTTCAGCGATGTATGCTTTACTCCTGCGCCTGTTTTCCAGCTCAACTAATTCATCAACACGCTTAACTATAATATCCCTGATCATCTCCGCCGTATCCTCGACAGACAATGATGCGAACTTTTCGTACGGGATTTCTTCCATAATATCAAGATAGAGATGCTGTATACCGCTGGTGTTCATGCTGTACTTGGGAAGCGCTTTGCAGGTTCCCGATATAGCTATGGGAATAATGGGCAGCTTCAGTTTGTGAGCCAGAATAAAGGCACCGGGTTTAAATGTTTTTACCTTACCATCCATCGAGCGGGTCCCCTCGGGGCAGATGTAGACAGAACTCCCCTCCCTGAGCCTTTCCTCGCTTGTGACCATCATTTTTTCAATGCTCTCTTTGTCGCCGCGCACAAGTCTTACATACCTGTTCAGGTACATATTCCATCCGACAAAGGGAAGTTTAAATACCTCGGCCTTTGACACCCATTTGAAATGCCTGAACAGGTTAAAGGCCAGCAAAATGTCAAGTTGCGACTGATGGTTTGAAACTATAACATAGGTCACTCCCCTCCTAATGTTCTTCCTTCCGGAGACATGGGTTCTCCAGAAAGGGAAACACCAGGTGTAGAGAGCGCCCCAGAAACAGGTATACTGGTGCTGTATCACTTTCCGTTTATCAAAGGGAAGGGTAACCAGCCAGATTAAAAGCGCAGGTACAAAAAGTATGGCGCATGTAATCATTATAAAAAACAGGTATATGGTCGAAATTATTCTATCCGCCATGAATTACTCCTCCGGTTCGATTGCAACCGCAGCAGGTACCGGCTCATCCTCTCTGCCTGAACCGACCGGCATTTCATTGGGTTTTGTTTTATAAATATGCTTAACAACATCATCGTAACCGGTTGATATAAATTTCTCCTGATGCTCAAGAAGAAATTTCTTGTTCGCGTAAGTCAGAGGGCACCAGTTGCTCTCTATGGTCGAAAGAAATGTCTGGAACGACTGGAAAAGTATGCGAAGCTTAAAGGCATTCTGGTAAACAGACTTCATGTTGCCCGACTTAAGCCCCTGCCCGTAGTTCACTCTCTTTAGATCATCCTTTATTGCATTCAGGTCTGACCTTCTATATCCCAGCAGTTTTTCAAAGGCCAGGACAAATCCCAATCCGACAATACCCACGGGTTTTGCCCAGAAAAAAGCCTTTGAAAGAAGACGCTCTGCCTTTTTTTTCTCCGGATCATCTATGGATGAAATATTACATTTCCCTATCTCATCAAGGGTTGCTGCTACCATGTGTGTAGTGCCGTTTGCGTATGCGCAGAAATGACAGTTCATGCGGTCAAACCAGCTGTAATCCGCAAGATTTATCCTGCCATACGAGACAAAATCCTCTTTGTCGAGAATTTTTGTACCCTTACTGAGTACTGTTAATGCTTTAGTCAGAATTTTAAGAAACAATACCTGGAAGATAAAGAATATTGCCACAGAGGGGTACATAATATATCCGCCGATTGTTCCCCTTATAAAGCCATGCTTTTTGTTGTTTGTCCAGAAAATACCTTTAAGAAGCATAATACACCCCTTGTAATAATGTTATTGCATGACACACGCCCGCCTGCATTTAGGAAAGCACACTTAATGCTGAAGCATCCTGAATAAACCCTGCTTATCAGTAAACCGGCTGGTCATAATTATTCTTATACAAAAATGACAGATAGTCGGATAATAAGGTTGCAAAATTTTTTCATAAATTTTATTTACCTTACAAAGATAGAGCCCCCGGTTAACCAGGGGCTCTATGCGCGTCCGGAGGGATTCGAACCCCCGACCAACGGATTCGTAGTCCGCTACTCTATCCAGCTGAGCTACGGACGCAGTTTTTAAAAATTTATAAGTGCCGTTAACTTCGAAATATACTTCCCTATATAGGGAAACACCTTTTTTTCACCCCTGTTAATCATAAGCGTACCCATTATGCATAGAGCGACATATACAAGATAATGAAGGTATATCAGCATTACAAGAATAAACCTCGCAATATCCATCCACGAAGGAAGGAATATATGCGCCATAAAGTAAAGCAGAAAGCATGCCCCGATAACATAGGCAGCGAGTACAAAAGCCTGCTTCCCGTGAAACATATAAAACTCATCATCCTTCTTTATACTCATGGGAATAAACCAGCCTATAAATGGAAAATAGGTCAGTTTAAGCGCATCAAAATTCATAATGTATTCTACTGGCCGGGATTTTATATTAAGAAGGGATTCTTTGTCAATTTTTACAGGTTTCATAATAATCCATTCGGAGAAGGGGGGATTCGAACCCCCGGCACCAAAAATGGTGCAATTGCTTAGCAGGCAACCCCCTTCGGCCTCTCGGGCACCTCTCCGGCTAAAAGCGTTTGTAAAAAAAATCGGAGAGTAAGGGATTCGAACCCCTGGGGCTGTTAACCCAACGGTTTTCAAGACCGCCTCCATCGACCACTCGGACAACCATCCGTGAACGAATTTATCGATGGGTTGTTTCTTGTCAATTAAATTTCCGATTATAAGCGAAAAAGATATAATTTAATTGACTGACTCAATAAAAAGTTGATCCGTAATAGAAATTTTTTATTGAGTATTAAATCGTAAAGATTTAGAATTTCTAATG
>JAAYBQ010000226.1 GCA_012730035.1 Spirochaetota bacterium | reverse complement strand
CATTTAAAATTGCCCGTTATGGCTTTGGTGTAGGGATCAAGGAGCAGTTTGTTGTCGTTGAACCTGTAGCCCCGCGCCGGGTTGTATTCCCCGGAAACCCTGTAGCCGTAGACCTGCCCAGCGCCGATGCCCTCAACCTTTATATGCCAGATGTCACCGGTTCTGTTTATTGATGGATCGAGCGGGATATCGGTATATTCAGAATCCCTTTCTGCCGAGTGCATCAGTACAAGGGTAACACCCTTTGCGTGCCTGCTGAACAGGGCAAACTGCACACCGTTCTCCAGCAGTGTGGCTCCCATTGGGTAGGGCCTGCCCGGTGTGGTTTTGTAGGAATGGTTTTTACCGGTACTGTTTTTTTTCATATATCCATTAAGAGTATTTGCCTGCAGATTGACGGAAAGACAGGGTAATCCGTCAGTATGCCTCGGCTTTAAGTATAAGTTTAACCATGGGATGTTCAGGGTCATTAGTGAAGACCCGAACAGTTTTGGTTATTTCCCCGGTATGCCTGTCAAGCTGTAATTCAGTTTGTATTTCACCTCTGCCGCCGGCAGGGATCTCCTTTGCTGAAAGGAGAATTCCTGTGCAGCCTCATCCGGAACGAATCCTTTCGATTACAAGCGTTGCATTACCCCTGTTAGTAAAAGTGAATTTATGTTCCAGGGTTGATTCGATCCTTACCCTGCCGAAATCATGCGTGGTGCTGTCGAATACTATTATTGCTTTCGAATCGCACGCAGAAAAAAGGCTGGCTGCAAATGCCAGTATTATCAAAATTTTAAATTTCATAATAACACCTGTAAAATAAAATATACCTTTAGCTGAACAAAGGCAAGCCTTTATGAATCCGGAAACGGCAGTTTCAGTGCCGGCGGATAACAATATCGGCTTTCTGACTGTTATATGCTGATTTGATGTTTTTTTAGTCAAATATTATAATCGGCCGCAAAACAGTTCCGGGCCGGCATTTAAGTTTCCGGGAATCTTTAAATTAAAATAATGTTAATTCCTTAAACATTTTATAGAATAAAGGGCTCAATTTCTTCAGCCGCCGAAGGCGTAGGGAGGAACTAAATCACGATATTATAGTAAATTTTTTTTTAAGAATTATTACTGAAATTAAAATTAATTTTTTTTAAAAAAGTTCTAATGCAATCTGGAGAAATACCGATAAAATTAATGATTGATAATAAATTACACTCCTACATGTAATTTTACCAGGTTAAAGGCTTTTGTGGATTGCGCTATCTGCAAAAGCCTTTTTTATTGAAGAATTCAGTTTTTAGTTATAATTTGTACTGTGACATAATGACTAAGCGGAAAAGAATATGATATTTGTTATAAACGAAGATAATCCGCAGAAAAGATTTATTGAGAAGGCAAAGACAATCCTTGAGGACGGAGGAATTATTATATTCCCCACAGATACGATTTACGCCTACGGATGCGATATAAGGGATAAAAGAGCGATTGAAAGGATTTACAGGCTTAAAAAAATGGACAAAAAAAAGCCCCTGAGTTTTATTTTTTCCAGTCTTTCAGAAATCAGCGCATATACAAGAAATATCAGTGATGAGCATTTCAAGATTATGAAAAAAGCGCTTCCCGGGCCGTATACTTTTATTCTGAATGCGTCTAAACTTGTCCCGGGGATTGTTGTTACCAACCAGAAAACCATAGGTGTGCGTATACCAGATCATAATATACCACTTGATCTTGTCAGGGCCCTCGGCAGGCCCGTACTCGCCACCAGTATAAACACATCTGAAGGTGAATACCTTATAAATCCCTGTGATCTTGAAAAGGTATTCAGGAACGAGGTAGATCTTGTTCTTGACGCGGGCCCAAAGGTTTCGACACCCTCAACAGTTGTGGATATGTCAAAGGGGGGAGTCGAGATTATACGAGAAGGGAAGGGGGAATTGTTCTTTACATGATAATAATGCCGGTGTATACTGTGAATACTTGATATTACATGATATCCCGACAGCTTATAGATTATACTTTTTAGTTATATCCGGAGGTTCAGCATGTCTGAAGGTTTTAGAAATTTTCTTATGGTTCTCAAGGCAATCTTAATTTATCTGTCAATAGGTGCTGCAGTTGCATTTATTTTTTATAACCTTAAAAAGCGGGACCTGTTCGGGGGTTATATTGGAGGGCTTGTTGTCGGTGTTATCGGTGCCCTTATTGGCGGGCTTATTCTTGATATGATCTTTTATGATATCATTGTAATAATACTCGATTTTCTCTCACGTGATTCAGGTGTAAACATTATTGCCGGATTCTTAGGCGCTTATGCCGCACTCTACGTTATGAACAGGCTTAATCATAACAGAAGCAGGAAGAAGTATTAAGACCGCGATATGACCGTTAAATCCGTCATAATAATCGCAGTTGCGGGACTTTTTTTTGCTCTGACCCCTCTTGAAGCTGCACAGAGGAGAATGCTCGGTCCTGAATTTAACATGTCATGGGTCTCGTCGTACCTGACAATACATTCCGGTTCTGTTACCATACAGAACGATGCGACATGGTCTTATGCTAACGCCTGCGGATGGTTTTTTGACTATATGCTCAATCCTTATGTATCGGTCCGCAGCCACTGGGTATTTTATCCTGACCTGATAAACTCGCAAGCTGCTACGATGTTTGATAAAATCGGCGAGATAAACCTGCATGAACTGGGTTTTTCACTCATAAGGCATTTTGGTAAGGGTTATATCTCGCCCTGGTTCGGTGCCGGGCCTTATCTTCAGTTTGACACTATTGATAATATCAATTCCTATGTTTTTCATGCGATGCTTTCGGCCGGTTTTGATTATGAATTTCTTGAGGATATATACTTCTGTCCCGAGATAGTATTCGGGATAGGTGCAGGTTTTTTCAAGACAGGCGAGGGATCGGTTCAGGTCGACGTTCCAACGGGGCCTGATTTTTCAACAAGCGGTATTGTTATCTTTTTTAAACTTGGTGTTGCGAAATCCTTTTAGATCCAGGATGGTAATTGATGAGTCATAAAATAAAGGTTATTCTGATCTTTTCATTTGTTTCGCTTTTTGCTTTATCATGTATAAGCAAACCGTATTCGTTCAACAGTGGTAAAGTCGATAAGTCAGCAGTGAAGATAGCAGTCCTGGGTTTTAAGGATTATAACGGCAACAGCGGTAATAATTCCGGTGAACTGGTAAGGAATCTTTTTGAGGGCAAACTTCAGAAGCGCGGGTACAGGGTTGTATGCATCGAAAAAACAAGTCCCGAGGCAGGGCTGGAGGTTCTTGATGATAAGAACAGGTCAAGCCGGTGGTTCATTGATACGGGCAGGTCGATCGGCGCGGACTATATAATTTACGGGTCAGTGCACGATTATTCGGTGTACCAGTCGTATACAACTTTTATATATATTTTCGGGTGGCTGGAGCTTACTTCGTCTGTCGGTGTAACTGCCCGAATGGTTTCGTGCAGTACGGGTGAGATGGTCTGGTCGGGGTCAATTACAAGAAAATCCTATTCATTTAATGATGCTGCCGAAGAGGCTGTTTATGAGCTTATCAGGACCATTAAATACAAGCCGGAGGGTAAAACCGAATAGAATCCGGCCTGTATAAAGTCCCTTGTGTTATGCCGCGAACATGTCTACTGATTTTACTTCGGAAAGCGGTATGCTCTGTCGCTTGTTGCTTCCATCCATAGTGATAATCATGTCATTGATTATCTCCCTGTTTTTGTAAAGTTCAACCTCTGTGCCGTCATTAAGAACTACTATGATATCAAGCCCCTTGATCTCCAGGTATTTTTCAAGCATATCCCTGAAAGATTTACTTTTAACTCTGGTTTCCTTCATCATGCCGCTCCGGTGTTGTTTTATATACTTAATTTTGTATCGGTCGAATTTGCAGGGGACATAATTACTTTTTTTGTATATACTTATTGTTATTAAATAAAATCAGAAATTATTCAAAAAAATCAGAGTTAATCCTTAAACATGTTGCAGAATAGTATGATCTATTCCGTTTGCTTCCGAATGGAATTAAAACAAACTCACTGCACTAATAAATATTTTTATGAATAATTAGGAAAAATATTTATTAGCGTAATAATGATAGTTCCTGCCAAGAGTCAATAATTATTAAGAACCCCGTTTAAACCGATGTTGCTTAATTTTGCCGATCTTTTTATTGATATTACCGTATTCCTGATATACATTATTGCAGTGCAGGTGCATTACAAGTTATGCCTTTCGCAAAAGATCTTATCTGGAATAAGCGGAATCCGGGAGCAGAATAAAACAGGTATGGTTAATGAAGATCAGCAGGGGATCCATAATAATAATTGCTGACAGCGAGGATGACCGCTCCGGTCTTATTGAAATACTTGAGCGTGACGGGTATTCTGCAAGGCGTTACCATGGCTACAGGGTGGCTTCGATTGAAGATGAAATACCCGACTGTATTATTATTGATAATGATAATGAAACTGATTGTTTCGGCATGTGTGTAAGCCTTAAGGCTGACGTAAGATTTATTGACATACCTGTTATACTGGTAAGTTCAAAAAATACTGAAGATGATATAGTAAACGGCTTCGATGCAGGCGCTGTTGATTATATTGTTAAACCATTTCACGAAAAAGAACTCATTGCACGTGTAAACAACCACGTGGCCATGAACAGCATTAGAAAGCGCCTTGAAGATTTTGCGCTTGAAAAGACCTTTGAAGTGACCAATATCGGTAAAATGCTGCAGGTAACTATTGATGAACATAAGAAAATACTCAAGGACCTTCAGGATAACGAGACACTGCTGCTGACCATCGCCCTGAATATACCCAATTCATACCTGGCCATTGTTGAAAAAAACTATACCATAGGCTTTGCTTCCGGCCAGGAATTCAAGAAAAGCGGAATAGACGCATGGCGTCTTCTGGGGCTACCGCTGGAAAAGCTCTACGGCGACAAGTTTGTTGAACTGAAATCATGGTATGATAAAACCTTTAACGGTGAAGAGACCGGTTTTGAATTATTTTTCAATAATGAATATCAGTATTACAGGACTGTACCAATAGTTAACGGGAACGGTGAGATTCAGAGGATACTCGCGGTTGCAGAGAACATTACGGAACGTAAAGAGGCCGAACTTAAAATACGCGAATCGCTGCATGAAAAGGAGACACTTCTTCGTGAAATTCACCACAGAGTTAAAAACAACCTGCAGATAGTATCGAGCCTGCTTAACATCCAGATGCAGGGGGCAAAGTCTCCGGAGCTTGTTGATATTCTCAAGGGAATCCAGGGCAGGATATTCTCAATGGCTCTTGTGCATGAAAAACTCTATCACTACAAGAATTTTTCCCGCATCAATTTCCGTGAGTACCTTGTTGATCTTGTTGCCGAAGTCAAATCTATGTACGGAGATACACAGGGATCGGGTAAAATCTTTATCAACATGAATCTGGATGACGAATCGCTTACAATTGAAAAGGCAATCCCCTGCGGATTGATTATGAATGAGCTTGTTATAAATGCATTCAGGCACGCATTCAGCGATAATAACCCGGGAGCAATAACCGTAAATTTTCACAAAAGGCCTGACGGAGGATTTTTGATGTCGGTCAGCGATAACGGCAGGGGCTTGCCCGTTGATTTCAGCTTCTCTACATCCGATTCAATGGGTATGATTATTCTCAGGGAGCTGGCGCACCAGCTGAACGGGAATGTAAGGATATCAGGGAATAACGGTACGTGTGTAGAGGTGATTTTCGGCGGTGATACAGGTACGGTTAATGTCCCGGTATCAAAAGAACTGCGTTCAGGTAAAAGCATTATGATTGTCGAGGATGAAAGAATTATATCCAGGATGCTGAGCAAGATTGTCGAAGAGGAGGGTTATGACCTTGTAGATTGTGTTTCATCGGGCCGGGAGGCTGTTTCATACGCAATAGAGAAGAAGCCCGATCTTGTGATAATGGATATTCTTCTTGAAGATGACATTGATGGAATTGAAGCTGCGCGAATTATCTCTGCAGACCATGACTGCAGAATAATTTTTCTCACGGGTAACTCGGACCCGGGAACAATAAACTCGGCGTGGGATGTTAAGCCCTACCGTATTCTTACAAAACCGATCCAAAGATACCAGCTCATCGAGGTTATTCAATCCGCCTTTGAGGCTGTCTGACTTCTATATTCAACCACACGGCAACCGGCTTCTGTTGAATTTTTATGGCACCCGCAATGAAAAATTAAGTTTTTTTATCCCGCAGTTTGTGTAAAAATAACCTGAAAAGTGTTTGACTTGTGTTACGTTTTAAATATTTATGTTATGCAGGTTGTAATATTTCCCGGGAGGTAACATCATGCATATGGCCGATGCCTTAATCTCTCCTGCAGTTGGAGGAACGATGTATGCTGCATCAACGGCTATTATAGCCTACTCTTCAAAAAAAATTAAAGATGAAATGGATAGCAGTAAAATTCCGCTGATGGGAGT
>JAAYBQ010000225.1 GCA_012730035.1 Spirochaetota bacterium | reverse complement strand
TGACATGGTATTTTCGGGAAACGCCGGTGCGCGGGATATTGAATCACTTCTTGAAGATGAATTCGGCAGTGATAACATTGACAGTGATATTATTGACATGGTTGAGGAATACGCCGGCAGGTTGAATGCGGTCCTCTTTTATAATGGAAACACAGATGCCTACATTGAATCGCTTTCACCTGCCTCGGCAGAATACCTTCAGATGTACATATACGGCGAGGAGAACGCCATACTGCCCGGTTATGAATACGGTATTTACGGCAGGGAGTCGGTCGTGAACGGGAAGCTTGCGATTGCTGAAGGCGGCCTTGAAAGGGTTGTTGACGGCTTTGACCTGGGATTCGGCGCAAGGATTGTTGCAGGGGAGGAGTACCTGGAAAAAGTCCATGCTGAACTGGATAAGGCAAAGGCCCTTGATACTTTTGTTAAAACCGGGGCGGGTAAAAAGAGCTGGCGTGACAATGCAGTTTCAGTAATAGACAGCGAAAAGGTCATGGGGGAGGATGATCTTATTATAATAAAATCTTCAAGTGTAATAGAAGCAATGCCTGTATCCGGCGAAGGGTATATTGACGGTTATGACGAAACCGGTACTAAAAATTTAATAGTTTATTCGCAGAACCCTGTTACAAGAGACAATTTAAGTTACAGCATGAACGGAATAATAGATGATGTAAACATGATCGCAGCGATATTCAGCAGTCTTGGCAAGGCATACCAGAAGGGAATAAATGATTATAGTACAATAGACGCGTTCATTGAGAATGCTGACAAAGCGTACAGCCATCTTGGGTGTTATGCGCCAGTTGACGGTAAATACGGTTTTGAGTCTGAGCTGGACAGTTATGTTTCTGCAACGGATTCAGCACACATTGTTGCCATGGCAGAAATTGATGATATTTACTCGGGGCTTCTGTCTATGGAGAGAGCAATAGTATCGGACAAAAGTTCTGTAATAACTGATAATGAAATAATTGAACAGCTTGGTGATAAGGATGAAGCAGCGCTGCTTGCAGGCGCAGAGGCTGCCCGGAGTGTACACCAGCAAATGGAGAGTGCATACCAGAATGCTAAAAAGGATATAGATGAGGCCCGTGAGAACTACCGTCTGGCGAATGAACGTTATACAGGTGCCATGGAAAGTATAAGTGAAACATACAGCCTTTATAAGGATGCCGAGTTTGAGTTTGAAAGAAGATCAGGCATATATGAATACGCAAGCACACCTTATCTTAAAGAGAGCAGTAGCCTTGACAGCGGACTCGGCAGTGCCACGACAGTTGACGGCACAGGCAACACGAATTACGCGGAGCTTCCCGTACCTGACGCGCGGGAAAACTATGAACGCATACTGGCCAGGTATAAGGAGGCTGAAACCCTGTACATGGCGAGGAAGAAGGCTGTTGATGAGCAGGAATCAGTCGCATTGCTTAACATAAATACAAGTGCTGCAAAGGAATACACTGATTATAAATCTGATTTTGTACGAAAGAGTGAAAGTTACATACGTATATGCCAGACAGACGCAGTGCTTAACGAAAACATCAGGGCTCTCAGCTTCGAATATGAACAGAAGGAGGAGGAATACTACGCGGCCAGGGATACCATTCAGTTTTTTGCGGATTTGCCTCCTGATGTGAAAGATGATCCCGAAAGGATCGCGGAGCTTGAGATTCTCAGGGACAGGATACTTTCGCATATAAATAACACCGGTGATGCGGCAATCTACTCTGATGCAATAGCCTGGTACAGCTGCTGGATCGACAGGCAGAGGTCTGACTTTCTGAATGAGGATTATAGATATATTGCAGCAATTAATACCTACGCGGATAAATTTGAATCCCTTGCCGGGTACGTCAGGAAAGACATAAAAGATTTATACAGCGGTTTTGGTGACGGGCTGTCATTAACGGGAATACTGGAAAATTATAAACGTTACGCTTATACAAGGTATATGAAGGAGTATTATAAACATAAAAAAGAGAGTACTAACAAATACAGACATCCAATAAGATGGTACAACGCCAGGAATGATGAGAATAGCTGGAAAAAAAGACGCGACCAGAATTGGGCGAGCTATCAGGGATACTCTAAAAGACTTACCGCTACACTGAATGATTTTGTCAAGGCAAAGACAGAGTATGTGCCTGTATATATAAAGTACATAAACGCGATTTCATTACAGAAACTCGATGATGTAAAGAGATACCTTGGATCAGAAAATGGCTACAATCTTACGGACGAAGACCTTAAATATCTTTATGACAACACAACCTCAATGGTAGAGATTGAAGGGATAAACACTGATGGTGCGCGCGAGGAGATTAAGCGCAGGGATATAGACGGTGCGGATGTAAAGGTAAAGTATTACGAGGTTGAAGAGGTTGTTGAAGGACAAAGGGTCACAAGGGGCAAAGTTGTTGTTCTTAACAAAGACTGGAGCGAATCAGAAGAAACCTATAACGTGACCGACGCATGGATAAAGGTTAAACAGGGGGGCGAGGAGCCGGCAGCATTCACAGTAGGAACAGTTTATGACCTTTATGACAACAACTATGACATAACAGTAGTTTCCGGGCTGCTGCGCGTCGCAACATCAAATTACAGGGCAGGCTACATGAAAGGCATGATGAGCTATGTGCAGGACAGCGCACAGGCAGGCACACATGACTACACGGTGATGCTGCGAGACCTTGAGGATACATATAACTCACTCAGGGAGACAGCAGTAGACTTTAACAGCAGGTCCGAAATCCGCCAGCGCAGCTTTGAAGGATATAAAACAATAATGAAAGAGTTTGCCTGGAATGAAGATGGCAACGCTGTTCAGCAGATGATAATAAGCGAATACGCAAGGCAGAACAGGCTGTTCCAGGAGCAGCAGTGGCAGCATCAGAAGAATAAGTATGAGGAGAGGCGTACCAGGTGGGAGGAGGTAACGGGCTATATACTTAACCGTGGACTGCGCGACTGGAGACTTAAGGGTAATGAATACATACAGAAATGGCGCAAGTGGAGAATTGAAGCTGCAAGGCAGATAGAAGCAGGCAAAGAGTGGTGGACGGACCGTGACCTTGAGATGAAGCAGGAGATGAAGAGATGGGGTGATGATTCGGCAAAAGCAGCTAACGCAGAGGCGGCACAGAAGATCTACGAAGATCTACAGACAACAGTTGACACCTACGAAAGGCAGATAAGGAACAGTATGCCCGGCATGGAAGGGATAACGGTAGATACTGATTCCATACTTAATAAAACAATGAAAAATATTCCTGTGGATTCACTGGGAGTGCTGAACAATACGATGTTCAACATGGACAGGGTTGCCGGTATGGCCGGGATTTTCGCTTTTGGAAACAATGCTTCACCTGCGGATAGGAATAAAGAGTGGCAGCAGGAATACGAGCAGGCTTTCGGCGTAATGCGCAACCTGCGGGTGCTGGATGTGCTTAACGGCATTATAGATAATTTTAACAGCCAGCTTGCCATGGCTAACCTTGGGGTATACAGGAGTGTGGAGTGCGATCTGAGGTATTCGGATACGTTCGGTCAAGCCGATTTTGTACGCCGTGAAAAAGAGAACCTGTGGACAATACGCGTATGCGTAGAGAGCAACCTGATTGGTAAAGACAAGTACAAAACCAGGAAGTTCAGTGACTACGTGAGTATGCCAAACAGCACTGTAATGCTGAAGCCGATCAAGGGTCTTTCCGGTGAAATAGACTTTACAAAGCCTGAAACATTTGCCAATATAGACGCGTCAGAACTTGAAGTGTACGTGGGCCTTGAGAGCAGCAAACTTGAAAATGAGATAGAGAACGTATTTGAATCAGGGGGATTATTCAGCGAATACACTAATGGTGAATTTGAACGTCTGAACAGGGAGTTTGCAAAGTACTACGGCCAGTGGGCAGCAGGGGAATTGTTAAAAGACTCGGGATTCTACGCAAAGCCTATATTCCCCGGCGGACCGAATATGATGAACGCGGGTGTAATGGCCGCAGGTATAGCAGGCGGCCCCTGGGCGGGATTCGCGGCACAGATGCTCACAACTGGCATACAGATGGCCGACGGCACAATGCAATGGGAACAGGCGGCATTATCTGTTGGAACAGGCGCGTTTACAGCAGGGATAGGAGTAGGAGCTGACTACCTTGGAGGTGCGATTGGCGGCGGATTTATGGGCGCAGTTGTAGAGAACACAACAAAGACCCTTGGCAACACACTTGTGTCCGGGGTGACATACGACCCGCAGAACGGATTCGGCTGGGACAGCAAGAGGATGAAAAGCGGCAAGACCTGGCTTGCGGCAGGGGTGACAGCAGCGGCAGGTAGCATAGCCGGCGGTATAAAGATGGACGGGCTGAGCAGTGCGCTTGTAAACGGAGTTGGCAGCAGCATAAGCCAGGGAATAACAACAGGTGACTGGAAAGGAAGCTTTGCCAACGGCATGCGAGGGGCAGTGAGCGGGTATGTAGGCGGGCTTATAGCCGGCGGTTTTATGGAAGGTGCCGGATCGGATAACGCGTATACAAAGGAGCTGGTTAACAACTATGCCACTTACGGTATAGGATTAATGCTGGGAAGCAAAGAAAGATTTGATATGAACCAGATTGGCCAGGTTGACACAATAAACCTTGTGGTTCAGGACCTTTATGCAGAGTATCAGAAGAAGAAAGCAGCAGAGCAGAGAAAATCAGTAGATGTACAGGAACCTTCTGAAATGGGTAAAAAAACATCACCGGCAGAGAAGATACCTGACGATCCCTTTGAACTGCTTGATAATGCACTTGTAGGTATATTTACTTCAATGGGCAGGGGACTAGGACAGACCATGGCAGACATTGGCGGTGCAATTAAATCCGGGGCGAGTGCTGTATGGGAAGGAATGAAGGACTTTGGTGAAAGTTTTGTTAATATCTTTACAGATGGAAGCTTCTCGACTGATGAGACGTTGATACAGCAGGAGGAGCAGAGAAGGTATGATGAGGAGCAGAGGAAAATTCAGGAAGAAAAAATAAAGAAAGAACGGGAGAAGCTGACTAAAGATCTAGCC
>JAAYBQ010000224.1 GCA_012730035.1 Spirochaetota bacterium | reverse complement strand
TGTTTCGTTCATGCGATTCTCCTTTTTTTTAAGAAGAATTTGTATTCATACCGTCCTGTTTTGGATTGTAAAAAAACGACAAAAAGAAATTTATACCAAACTGCTGAACTCTGATGGTGTATAACCTGTAAACCGTCTGAATGATTTAATAAAATGCGGCTGGTCGTAGTAACCGGACTCATAGCATACATCGGTCAATGTCTTTCCCTGTCTGAATAGATCAATACTGTTTTCCAGCCTCATTATATCTGCAAATTTTTTGGGTGATATACCCACGTGGTCTTTAAATATCCGCTGCAGGCTCCGCTCTGAAAGGTTAAAATTTTCCATTGAGCTGAACGGTAAAGACAGCCCCCTGTTATGCCGGATTTCTTCAACGCATGATTTTACAAAATAATTATGACATGACCTGTGCTTTCCGATCAGTTTAATCAGAAATTTTTCGATCACCCTGATTCCTGAAAGATCATCGGCACAGTCACAAAAAATCGATTCTGAATTTTTCCAGCTTTTAAAGATTTCAGTCATGCTGACGGTATAATCTGTCAGCTCGTTAAGCGGCAGCCTGAACAGGGCTGAAGCTGATTCCGTCTTTAAAACTGCTGCAATCATCCCTGAATTTTTTTCTGCAGTGACATGGCTGTAAGATGTTTTCTGCCCGCATACAGCAAATTGCGGCTGCAAAAACTCATTGCCAGATGAATCCCTGTCCCTGAAGGGTTTCCCGTAATGAAAGATCAGCTGAATTTTTCCCGATGGATAGACAAGTTCCGTATGCCCCGCGCAAGGCGTTTCAAGAGACCAGAAGCAGCATATATAATCTGCAAGTGCTGGAGATGGATTATAAACTTTCAGCATAGCTTAATTGATCAGTTTTAAAAGCTGAGTCAAGGAGAATTCATACCGGGAACAATTTTCTAAAAAGGCCGGGCTCACTTTCGCCACCGATACAGGGGAGCTACCATAAGTCAGCTGTGCGGAATAGCTTATCCTTTAATAAAATATTATTGCGGCTTCAGTTCATGCAATAACATCATCTCCGGCTTTTACCCATCACCTTTGCTTATGAGAGTGATATGGGCCGTACAAGGCGTCCGCCCTTTAAAAACCCACCCCACTTCAGGCTAAAACCTTTTGATCTCTTTTTAAAAAAATTGACCCCGCTTGTGTGCAAAGGATAATTGCTGAATATTTATTCTACAAAAGACCTGGCAGCTCGTACGCTTTTATAAGCATCCTTATAATCACCATTCCACCAGATGTTTGCGAAATTTTGGAAATAAGCCATTAGTGGGTCGCCAGGCGCAGCAGTTGAACTCCAGTAGTTGACTGCAGTAAAACCGCCAACCCCGAATAAATACAAATTTGAACTCATCAGGGCCTCATTAAGGGGCTACGCCCCTTGCCCTTTTTTAAAAAAGCAGTTCTTTAACGAATCTCATATCAATATAACAAAGGCTTCAGTATATTGACACAAACAGATCCACTGTTACTTTTTATAGTACTGGTAGGTCCATGTTGTCTTTTCGGTTATGGTGACTTCGTCCGACTTTTTTATCTTTTCGATAACATTCCCTTTTGTGTCGTACTTATAGAGTTCCTTCCTCATGAGAGCACCATCAGACTTATACAACGCCTCTTCAATTTTATTACCCCTGGCATCGTACATATAAACAAATTTCATGCTGACAGATCCGTCTGCCTTATAATAAGTCTTCTCGATTAGATTCCCTGCCGTGTCATACTTATGTACAGTTTTCGTAGTAACCGGGCCTTTCTGAATTACAGACATTGCAGACCACTCGACCGATTCTGTTAATTTACCTTCAGCGTCATACCTGTTTGTTATCTTCATGAACAGCGTTCCCTTGGGGCTGAACCTGGTCTCTTCGATCATGCTTCCTTTAGAATCGTATTTATAAACAGATTTCAAAGGTTGTGATTTTTCGGTTTCAAACAACGCGTATTCAATTACGTTACCACCCGCATCATACCTCCAGGTCTCCTTCATCGAAAAAACACCTTTGGAATCGTACACTATCTCTTCAACCCTGTTACTATTGGAGTCATACCTGCTGACTGTCCTCGATGAAAGCGATTTATCGGCCTTGTATTTCAGCTTTTCAATCATGTTCCCACTGTCATCGTACTTGTATTTTTCATTTGAAGAAAGGAGCCCCTTCGCGTCATAGGATTCCTTAACAGTCCTGCTGCCGCTGGCGTCATATTTAGTAATAAATTTTGTTGTTTCCGTGGATTTTTTACCGGTTTTTGTCCTTGTCTGTGTTGCTGTTTTAACCTTACCCTTCAGTCCGTCCTGCTCCCATCCGGATTTTCCACTGGCTGCATACAGCCCCAATGCTGCGGCAAGCGTGATGATGAGTGCCGGTTTGACTCTCATTTTTAACATATACTCGCTCCTTTTTTATCGTTCGATATATCAGTGATACATAGGATTTTTCCCATGTCAAGAAGCTTTCAAGTTGGTTATACCGGGTACATATCCTGTCAAAACAAACCTGGCCCGAACCTGTCCCTCCTGTACTGTGTGCTCTGACCCCTGTTTTTCCCTTGACATTTCCCTGTGTAAAATTATATTGCACACAATATAATTTTACACAATAAAAAAAGGAGACTAACATGAAATCAAATTGTGAAAACTGTAAACTTCGCAAAAAGTATGACGAAAAGCCCGGTTCTTTAGCAGGCCGTTTCTGGAAATGGCACATTAAATTCTGTCCCGGCTGGAAGTCACACCTGCAGTCGAAATCCCCTGAAGAGCGCGAAATTCTCTTTCAGAAATACGGAAAAAGGAATATATAGGAGGAACAATGTCAGATTTATACAACATCACAGTCAGGACCGGGGCCCTGATGAACAGGGAACTTTCAGAGTACAAAGGCAAGGTGCTGCTTATAGTCAACACCGCAAGCAGGTGCGGATTCACGCCGCAGTACGATGCGCTCGAAGCGCTCTACAAAAAACATAAAGAGACAGGCTTCGAGGTCCTTGCCTTCCCGTGCAACCAGTTCATGAAGCAGGAGCCGGGTACAAATAAAGAGATACAGGAATTCTGCACAGTTAATTTCAACATCACATTCCCCATATTCGACAAGGTCGATGTCAAGGGTGATTCGATCCACCCGCTCTATGCGTACCTCACCTCGCAGAAAAAGGGCGCCTTCGGGACTGCAAAGATCAAATGGAACTTTACAAAATTCCTTGTGGACAGAAAGGGCAATGTTATAAAAAGATACGCCCCATACACAAAGCCTGAAAAAATTGAAAAGGATATAGTAAGGCTGCTGCAGGAAAAATAGAATGAATGACGAATATCTGCGCCTGGACAACCAGCTATGCTTTCTTTTCTACTCCGTATCGCGGGCCATAACCCGCATGTACGGGCCGCTGCTTGATCAGCTGGGTGTCACGTACCCGCAGTACCTTGTACTGCTAATACTATGGGAAACCGACAACATCGAGGTTAACCGCATAACAGAACTGCTGCATATAGACACTGGAACCGTAAGCCCCATGCTCAAACGCCTTGAGGCAGCGGGGCTTATAGTGCGCCAGCGTTCAGATAATGATGAACGTAAAGTAATAATTTCGCTCACAAAGGCCGGGCATAAACTGAAAGTCAAGGCCGCAACAGTTCCTGCTGAACTTTTCTGTAAAACGGGACTCACACTTGAAGAGTACGGAAGGCTTAAGGCTGAACTTTCGCAGATACTGCAGAGAATGGAGCAGAAAGGTTCCTGCGGCTGAATCAGTATATCATGGAGACCACTTTAACCAGAAGATAAACTTTTTTACCCGGTTTAAGGCCCAGGCGTACAGCCGAGGCCCGTGACACCTTTGCGGCAAGGGGCGCGCCTGCATCGCAGTGCACAAGCAGGCTGTGCCCGCCGTTATCCTCAAGACTGCGCACCGTTCCCCTGAATATGTTTGTGGTGCTTATGTTACCCGGGCGATCCATTGATATGGTTACATCAGATGCCTTCACTGCGATTCTTACTTTGCTCTCCACCGGCCGGGAATCAGCCAGAATGCGTATTATGCCCCCCGTGAACCCGGCTGTTACTATGCCGAATTTATTATCATAACTTTTCACAACGCAGTCAAATACCGAAACATATTCCCCGTTAGCATCGGTGCTGCCAAGTCCGTGGTATTCACCCCCCGGGTTACCTGAACTCATTACCTTTCCGCTTTCAATGCGTATAAGTTTATCGCTAAGCCGCAGTATCTCGCGCGTTGAATGGGTTACATAGAATACAGGTATGCCGAACTGTTCCGGCAGCCTGTCAATGTGTGCCATCAGATCCTCCCGGCGCTCCGGGTCAAGGG
This sequence comes from Spirochaetota bacterium, assembly GCA_012730035.1. GTDB lineage: Bacteria > Spirochaetota > UBA4802 > UBA4802 > UBA5550 > JAAYBQ01. The sequence continues at coordinate 964 of JAAYBQ010000224.1, read as the reverse complement.
ACGCAAGGGGTTCATCCATCAGTAATATCTGCGGTTTCATAAGCAGGGCGCGCCCTATGGCAACGCGCTGTTTTTCACCGCCCGAAAGATTAACGGGCATCCGGTCAAGCAGGTGCTCTATGCCAAGCAGCGCCGCTGTTTCTTTAAGCATGGAGCGGCTGCTCTGTTTTCCATACAGCATGTTGCGGCGCACGTTCATGTGCGGGAAGAGCCGCCCCTCCTGGAAAATATAACCGCACTGCCTATGCGCCACCGGGCAATTAACCTTTTTATCAGAATCAAAGAGGAGCCTTCCGTTGATAAAGATACGCCCCTCGTCGGGTTTAACAAGACCGGAGATCATATTTATGATTGTTGTTTTACCTGAACCCGAAGGCCCCGCAAGTACGGTTATTCCCATGCTGTCAGAAGAAAATTCAGCATCGACATTAAATTTGCCGAACTTTTTTTTAATCTTAACTTCGATCATCTTTTTAACCTGGCCGAGGCGCGCTGTGCAAAAATCTCTGACACCGCAAGCGCCGCCACGGCAATGACTATTGAGACCAGGCAGAGACGCGCTGCCATCATCTCGCCTCCCGGCATCTGCGTGTACGAATAGAGCGCAAGAGGAAGGGTTTGCGTCTCGCCCGGAATGTTTGCAACAAATGTGACTGTGGCGCCGAACTCACCAAGGCTTCGGGCAAAACCGAGTATGGCCCCTGAGATAATCCCGGGCAACGCAAGAGGAAGTGTTATTGTCAAAAAGATGCGCAGGCTGCCGGCGCCAAGAGTACGGGCCGCATCTTCAAGCCTGCGGTCCACCGCTTCAATGGAAATCCTTATGGCCCGCACCATGAGCGGAAGGCTCATAATAAGTGACGCAACCACTGCACCCTTCCAGTTGAATGCAAATTTGATTCCCATACTCTGCAGCAGGCCGCCAAGTGGAGTATATCGCCCCAGAGTGATTATGAGTATGTAT
>JAAYBQ010000024.1 GCA_012730035.1 Spirochaetota bacterium | reverse complement strand
TCGCCAAGGAGTGTTTTCAATGCTTCAAGGTTGCTGCGGTCATAGCAGTCGCGTTCGTATTTTTTCCCTTCGTACCAGATAAATCCGTCTTTGTATTCAACTCCCTCTTTGAATATGCCGTATTTAACGAGCATGTTCACGTCCTTTTCCCTGAGCCTCATGTGTATGCCCTCTTTATCGTACAGGAGAGCAAGAATATCTGCGGGAATGCGGTCATCCGAAAGTTTACCCTCTTCAATAAGCTGCATAATGGCCACGTTGTCGTAAACTCTGCGCTTGAGAATTCCTTTTTTGTAAAGCTGCATGAATGCGTCTACGAACATTTCGGATGAACCGTAGAGACCTTTTTCAAATCTGCCGGTGCCTCCGTATTTTTTTATCATGCGGTCGTATCTTTTAACAAGGCCGGCCTCTTCTATTATTTCATTGTAGAGTTCGTTATGGGAGTGCCTCATGTCAAGCCCGGCGACAATGGCGTCACCAAGTGCGCCTATGCCAACCTGAAGTGTGCCGCCATCCTTTATAAGCGTGCTTATGTTGAGTCCTATCATGTGGTCCTTGATGGTAACAGCGTCCTTTGGCGCTCCAAAGAGCCTGTAGTTGAATTGTTCACCCTTAAGCAGAAAATCATAGAGTGCCGGGTCCACGACTGCGTCACCATACATGAACGGCATGTTTTCGTTAACCTCTCCGAAGCAGACAAGTTTTTTGCCCTGTGATTTGCCCAGATTTATCAGCCGTAGTGCGCTTATGCAGATATCGGTATTGCATCCCATGGAATACATCATTTTGCCGTTAATTTCTTTGCATCCTATAAGCTGGCCGAATACATTGACGCTATTGTGCCAGTAAGCATCGCGGGCAATATGCGTATAGTTTGACGGAAGGTAGTTCCTGTTCTGTGATGCAATATTGATGATAGATCCGGCCTTGCTGTAGAATTCAAAGATTTCCACATTCGCGGGGAGCTTTCCGGCGCGAAGGTCTATCATGTACTGGAAATCTGGGTAGCCGCCGAATATTCTTTCTGCGAGAGGATCAATCAGCCTTTTTTCAAGTTCACTCTTGCCGGTAGGTTTTTCAAGAGAAAGTGCCGTGATTATATTAAGTTTTATTGAAGGATCCTCTTTTGCCCTTCTGTATAGTTCATTTACAAAGCGTACCGGTTTGCCAAGTCCCAGAGTCATTGCATAATTAATCTCTTTGCCCACATAGTTGATAACATCATCAACAGCCCGGGCAAGATCATCTGTTACCACTCCGGTTTTGTCATATATGCCCGCTGATTTGTCATATAGATTCATATTAATCCCCCTTCTGAGTTTTATATTTTTAGTATACCGGTTGATTAAGTGATCCGGTACAATGCAGGCGGCATCTTTGAAATTTTAATGGTAAGATTGATAATAAAAATTTACTATTAATTTCAAAACAAACCGTCTAGACTGTTTGTTATTTATACAAAGAAACATGTCAATTATTTTAATAAATTGCCGGAAAAATAATCATAATTTTTATTACCAATAAGAATATTCATTCAATATAATAATATATATAAAATTTTTAGCACAGAGGCGGACGCATAAATCAGTCGGAGGGTCAGAGCATGCTGCATCTGAGTAGTTTGTCCGAAATGAAACTTTTAATATACCGATAGTCATTATGAATTTAAAAAGGCTGACCTTTTTTTAGGTCAGCCCTTTTTAAATCAGGATGCAGTATTGAGCAGTCCTATATTCTTTTGGCTAATTTCAGAGCTGCAATAACGGTCTTCTGCTGGAACCTTTCGCCGAAATTTGCAGGTTTCTCAAGATCCATTCTTTTAAGGTATGGTGCTGCTTTTTCCGGAACAGGTTTAAGCATTTCCGCAAGCAGTTTGAGAATGGTTTTAACCGGTTTATCGGTCTTGTATGCCACCAGGCCTTTGAGTGATCCTGCCAGTACAACCTCTTCCGGTGTAATATCAGTTCCAAAGGGGAACTGCTGGAAATATCCCTGCTTCTGGTATTTTTTTATAAAGTTATCTACTTTTTCAGGGTAATTGTTTCTGTACTCTGCGGGGAGTTCCCATTTCGGGTCAAGCCTGCCCGCTTTTTTCGCCTGCGCTATAAGTTCGGGCTGGAACCTTGAGTCTGCGATTTTTATCATCTCCTGGCACACCTGTTCTTCGGACAATCCCCTGATATGGGCAATACCGTATTCGGTAACTACTACGTCTTTCCAGTATTTAGGAACTGAGCAGTGGCCGTAGCTGAATACTATACTCGATTTAATTTTTTTGCCCGACCCCCTGGTTGCGCGGAGAGCCATTAGAAGTTTGCCGTCAGGAATTGCGTGCGCCATGATTACAAAGTTGAACTGCCCGCCGATTCCGCTTACCACGCGTCCGTCTTCAAGCTGGTCCGATATCATTGAACCGTTCAGTGTGGCCATCATGGCAGAGTTTACAAATCTTCCCCCTTTTCTCTGCAGTGTGCGAAGTTCCGCATCGCCATAGAGCTGGTTAACCTTTTCAACACCAGACATTCCAAACTGCGCTCTCTCCTCTTCACTCATTGTGTTAAGGTCATTATAGAAGGCTTCTGGCCCGATAAAGAATCCGCCCAGTATGACCTGGCCGTTTTTAAGTGTTTTACCCAGCAGCTGTTTTAATGCCTCCAGGTTTTCTTTGTGATGTATGTCTGCGTCGTACTTTTTGTCACCGTCATATATAAAACCGTCTTTGAACGTGAGCCCATCTTTGAGTATGCCGAAATACACCAGTGTATCAAAGTCTTTCTGCCGTATGCGCAGGTGCAGTCCGTCATAGTCGTGCATCAGTTCAAGAATATTTCCGGGGATATTATCATGTGATATCTTCCCTTCGTTTATCAGTCTTTGAATTGCTATGTTGTCATAAACCTTTCGCTTGAGTATTCCTTTTTTGTAAAGCTGCATGAATGCATCAACGAACATCTCTGATGAACCATAGAGTCCCACGTCAAAGGTGCCGGTTCCACCGAATTCTTCTATGAGGTTGCCGTATCTTTCAACAATCCCGGCATCTTTTATAACTTCATTGTAAAGATCGTTGTGGGAATGGCGCATGTCAAGGCCTGCAACGATTGCGTCTCCAAGCGCGCCGATGCCTACCTGCAGAGTGCCGCCGTCCCTGACCAGTGTGCTGATATTAAGGCCGATCATGTGGTCTTTTGTCATAACAGCGTCCTTGGGCGGCCCGAAAAGTCTGTAGTTGAATTGCGGGCCTTTAAGGAATACATCCCATTCATCTGTTGTGGTTACTGCGTCCCCGTACATAAAGGGAAGGTTTTCATTTACCTCGGCTATAAGAACCTTTTTCTTGCCTTCGGTTTTGCCCTGGTTAAGAAATATTTTCGCTGTAACGTTGATGTCGGTATTGGATCCCATTGAATACATCATTTTGCCGTTAATTTCTTTGCACGCCATCATCTGGCCGAAAACATTGGTTTTCTGTGTATCGTAAGCATCCCTTGATACATGGGTAAAATTTGACGACAGGTGGTGCCTTTGCTGTGTGGCCAGGTTAAGCATGGAACCGGCCTTGCTGTAGAATTCCCAGAGTTCAATATTCGGCGGCATTGTTCCTGCGCGAAGGTCTTTCATATATGTCAGTTCGGGGCAGCCTCCGAATATTCTTTCTGCAAGCGGCCCGACAAGCCTCTTTTCAAGAGCGCTTTTGCCTGAAGGTATCTCCAGTGAAAGTGCTGTCATGATTTTAAGCTTTATTGTCGGATCCTCTTTTGCCCTTCTGTAGAGTTCGTTGATAAATAATATCGATTTTCCAAGTCCAAGAGACGTCGCAAAATTGATCTCTTTGTCCAGATAGTTGATTATATCATCAACCACCTTTTCCAAATCATCGGTGATAACACCGGGTTTTTCATACATGTGCATATTGCTACCCCTAACAGTTTTTTTTTATTGGTTATAACTTATCCATGGAAGCAAGTGACTTAAACTGAAGATTATTAAGTGATACTATTATATCAGCATGATTAAATTTGCTACCATCTAGACGGTTTATTGCGATATGTTTAGAAATATGCTATCCATGTCAATAATTTTAAGAAAAATAGCGCACATTCAGGAGCATTTTTTACACAGAGAGTTAATGTAAAAAAATTTATATAAAAAGGTCTATTGTTCAGCCGCCGAAGGCGACGGGAGCAATTAAATCACAATAATATACTAAAAAAGTATTTTCAGGAATAATTGATGAATAAAAGAAATGGGCATGGCTTATTCCTGATTAAGAGTAAAATCGGAGTTCTTTATAAATGTAAATAAGTACTGGATTTTTTTAACTAAGAATATACCATCAAACCATGAAATTTTAAAATATAGCAGGAGGACGGCGATGTCAGATGTAGTTCTTTTTGAACAGCGTGAAGGTGTGGGTATTATTACAATCAACAAGCCCAAGGCAAATCAGCTGAGTCATGAGGTATTCGAGGGTATGCGCGCCACGCTCGATCTTTGTGAAATGAATAAGGATATCAGGGCTATAGTGATTACGGGGTCGGGGGAGAGGATTTTCTGCGCCGGGGCTGACCTTTCTGCCGGCTTAGGCGGATACAGCCCTGCTGATTTTCTAAAGCGCGGGCAGGATGTGTGGAACAAAATCGAGGATTTTCCAAAACCGGTTGTTGCCGCCCTTAACGGCCACGCCCTTGGAGGTGGATGTGAACTTGCATTGGCCTGCCACTTCCGTATCATGAAAAAAGGCGCGAATATTGGCCTTACCGAGACAAACCTGGGGATAATGCCCGGTTACGGCGGGACTTTAAGGCTGCCCAGGTTTATAGGCCGTGCAAAGGCACTTGAATACATGATACTGGGGAAACAGATGAACTCTGACGAGGCATTTTCACTTGGAATCGCAAACCGCCTCTCTGAAGAGGGTAAGACCCTTGACGACGCAGTGGCATTCGCACTTGATCTTGCAAAGAGGCCGCCTCTTTCTACGCGTACGCTGCTGAAGATATTTTCAATGAGTCCCAGCCTCTCGCCTGAGCAGCACCTGAAGGTTGAGCGGGAGGAACTTGCCAAACTTTTCGGCACAAAAGACATGATCGAGGGTATGACCGCATTTGCCCAGAAGAGGGATCCTGTTTTTAAAGGAGAATAGGCGGGTTCGATCCGTCTAAATGGTGCGGTCTGCCCTGGACTGAAAGATTCCGGTCAGCCCGCACTTCCTTTTTTGTCGAAGCCATTACGAATTCATTACGAATGTGATCCCTGTCATTTTTATTCATTTATTTTCACTTTTCCCGGATTTCCGGAATGAGCCTTATTTCCACATTAACTTTATAACGAAATTCAGGTATATTCCGGTGCGCTATTAAGCTGATAGTTGCACTTTGCTGACAATTCAGGTCTGATAAGTCCGGGCTGCGTAAAAGATTTCTTGACTAAAGTGTGCGGTCAGTGTTAAATTAAATGTGCAGTTTTGAATACACAGGCATTTTACGATAATAAATTCAACCGGTGATAATAATGGCAGCCAACCCCCATGTTAAGTCCCTTAAGGGATTTGATCCAAAAAGAGCGCTCTCTATAGATGAATCATTCGTCAGGCTGATTCAGCAGAGTGATGATTTATCAGAACTCGCCGGTGATGACCTGGCGGGCCATACGGCTAACGAAAAGTCCGGAAAGGCGTGCGGCGTGCTGCGAACCGGCGGTGCTATCCACGGCGGATGCACAATTATTGAAACCGGTGACGGCAGGGTAATTTTTGCTGCGTCCAATATTAAAGGTGAGATTGTTTTTTTCGAGCCTTCGGGTGATTCCATAAAGGAGACCGGTAAAATTACAGTACAGGGATCTTTGCATACACAGCCGGTCTACAGTGACGGTATTATATACTGCGCAACGCGTGACGGTTCGGTCTATGCCGTAGATACGGGGCTTAACCGCGGCCTTGACAAATCCGGCAGGGTGAACGGTGAAGTTATCTGGCAGAAAAAGATGGAGAAGAGCATTTTCGCGGCGCCGGTAACAACGGGCAAGGTGCTTGTGGTAACCCCCGCGAACGGTATCTACGGTTTTGACGCATTCAACTGTTCAGACCGTAAAATCGGCCAGGTTTTATGGGGTGAGTCAATAAACGGAGTTGTTTCAACGCCGGTTATTAATTCGGGGATGCTTTTTGTCGGCACTGAGGAGAAGAAGCTGCTGGGCTATGATTACGGCGGGAGCAGACTGAAGAAGGTCTGGGAATACGTCATGAGCGGTGCGTGCAGAACCAGGCCTTTTGTTTCGGAGGATTCAGTGCAGGTTGTTGCGGGCACTATCGACGGTATGGTCTATTCAGTAACAAGGGCGAGCGGCGCGTACAGGTGGAATTTTATCGTTAAAGCCCCTGTGCTCTCTTCAGTGGTTGCGGCTGAAACAGCGGCCGGTGAATCTTTCCTTTTCGGAGCTGATAACGGATTCTTTTATTCCCTCAACGCGCAGGGTGACAGGATCTGGGAGTTCAGGGCAGGCGGGAAGATAAGGACTGAGGCGCTGGTACACCAGGGTCGGGTTTACTTCGGTTCAGAGGATGCAAGCCTTTATGCCCTTGACATAAACAGCGGCAGGCTGGTCTTCAGGTTCCAGGCTGACGGCAATATCTACGGTAAACCGGTTATACATGACGGTCGTCTTTATTTCGGGTCAACTGACGGATTTATACATTCGGTTTATATATAGTCAGGATATTTTATAGCATTTTAAGAAATGATTAGCACCTTGTCATCGGCCGTAGCAGCAGCGAAGTGCCGGAATCTATTTTTGTTAAATTGAATAGATTCCCGCTTTCGCGGGAATGATAACAAGTGTACAAATTCAATCGTAAACTGCTATAGTTATAAGATGATTACATTTTACAGTATGTTTCATGGAGGAATAATGTTAAAGATAATCTACAGCCTTATGTTTTTTATGCAGGTCGATCCCCGGATAATACAGCTGCAGAAGGATATTGAATTCTACAAATTCATGCTTTCGGCTGCGGGGGTTGTAATACTGATTCTGTTTATAGTTATTTTTCTTTTCTGGTTTTCGCTTAAAAAGAGGCTGGGGCCGCAGGAGAAGGGCGTAATGAAAAGCGTGTTGCGCAAAAGCGGTCCACCCGCGAAGCCCGCAGCGGAAGCTGTAAAAACCGTTCCCCAGACTGCTGTAAAGTCAAGGGACCTGCCGGACCCGGGACTTGTGTACAAGTTTTCACTTGCGGACGAAAAGGTTACAGAGAAGCTTATTACCATAGGACAGACCGAGGGTAACATCAGGACATATTCCACCGAGGTTATGAATGATCATTTTGAAATTAACATCAGGATCATTGATAACCAGCGCGACAGGGATATCTATAATCTGCCTGAAAAAATATTCGAAGAGTATATACTTGACATGAAGCGTGACGGCAGAGTGCTCATCTACTATCCCGGACTTGAGGGTTGGAGGCAGATGGGTGCGCGCGAAAGAATATATATTAAACAGGAACCTGATGTTGCGGGTGACCCCACATTCCCCGTGATCGAGGCAAAGCAGCCCGTTCGCCTGCGCCTGGGGGACAGGCTTAACCAGGACGAAAAGTTTGCTGCGGGATATTTTGAATTTCACCTCTTTACGCAGGACTATGAGGTCAAAACCTCGGCGGGGATTCCAAAAGTTGAAAAGAATTTTATGCTCAGGCTTTACAAGATTTATCCCGGTTATGACATGGCATCACCAAGTCCCGAGGGGCTTTACCCCATGTCCGATCCGTTCAGGGCAGGCTGATCTATGAGCAGGGACGAGCTGCATAAATCGATTCAGAGCGTTATAAATGACGACAAGCCCACTGTACGCAAATCCATAGTGATAGGCGTGGGTGGTTCCGGCATGAAGGGAGTGCTTTCGGCTAAAAGCTGGATCGAAGAGAACATTCCTGCCGAAGCGCACCGCTACATGCGCTGGGTGGGCATTGACACTACTGATATTGAAACCAGTATTGAAGGCAAGGGTGGCAGGTACAGGTTCCCTTCTGACCAGTTTTTCCAGGAGGAGAAGAGAATGCTCTACATATCCTCCCCTACGCCTGCAGAGCTTTCGCTCGAGTTTTTGCGCGACAAACAGCAGAATGATCCCTGCTTCAGCTGGCTGCCCAATCCCGATGTGTACGACATTTCTACGCGCGCGGGGCAGGGCGCGAACCAGACCAGGCCCCTTGGCAGGCTGGCATTTTTTAACAACGAAAAGAAAATCCGCGAAGCACTTATTAAAGAGAGGGACAGGCTTGACGAACTCCCCGATGATCCTAAATATTTCCAGCTGATGGATGTCAAGGAGGGTGAGGACAAAAAGAGTGAAAAAATTGCATTCACATTCCGGAAAGGCGTGAACAGGTACTACTTCAGCGAGAAGATTCCTGCAGATCACATAATTGCAGTCATCGAACCTGACAAATCCGCCCGAGCCATACTCTGCCCGCACATAAAGGGTAAAATTGACATCTCAATATTCCCCTCTGACGAAAACGGCCATTACTTTGAGGTGAACGGTGGATCGCTTGAAGGCAGATCCTTTACATTTGACGTTACACATTTTAAACGCGGCGCCCAGATTTCAATATTTATAACAGCATCGATAGTCGGGGGTACGGGTAACGGCATGCTCCTTGACCTTGCCGCGCTTGTGCGCGATGTGTTCAGTGATTACTGGCCAAAACCGAGGATTTACGGTATCGTGGTCCTACCCTCGGCGTTCAAGAGAGTGGTCTACAACAGGAACGCAAGGGCAAATGCTTACGCAGCGCTCAAGGAGATTGACTATTTTATGAGCGGAAACACCTTTACCGCCCGGTACCCTTCGGGCCGTACGGTGGAGATTAAGGACAGACTGTTCGATGACGGCATGCTCTACCTGCTTGACATTGACAATATGGCAGGCAACTCGCTACAGGGCCGCGACCAGGTCCAGGAGCTTACGGGGCAGTTCATCTCGACATTCGTTTCGTCAATAGTGGGCGGCGCGATTGAAGAGAGAACCGTGAACGATTCCACGCGCGCATCGGTCTACCTTCCGGCAGACGAGAAGTCTCAGAGGCGCGCAAGCTATAATTCATTCGGTATTTCGCGCGTCATATACCCTGTGCCGCATCTGAAGGATATAGGCTACAGGATAATCGCGCTTAAAATGATTGAAGCATTTACCAGGCAGATTAACAGCAGGCTGCTGCTTGAAACAATCGGTGATATTAACAGGGGACTTGTGCGGGCCCTGCGGCTTGACTGCCGGCTTATATTTGAACGAATGTACCCGGACTACAGGGCCGACATTGAAGTTGAGATGCGTTCGTACAGCAAAAAGCTCGATGCGGTAAAGTCTAAGGGTGACAGGCGTTCGGTGGTTTCACTCATGGAGAGCGTAATACGCGATTACGGCAAGGAGGAGATGGAAAAGATCAGGCATGGCCTTATGGCGCGCATGGAAAAGAGGTACAGAATTGAACTGGACAAGATGAGGACTGTTGCCGTTGCCGAGATTCACAGGTACATGAAAGACCCTAACATGGGATTCAACTTCGCAGGAAGAGTGATAGACCTGCTCCTTGCCAAGCTTGAGATCTACCAGAAAAAGTATTACCAGGAGCGCGTGGGCCTTGCCAGGTACTCCACCGAAGAGATGGAGAAGCTTGTAGATGCGGCCGGCGCTTCGCCCGACACCGGGCTTGCAGAGGCTGTAATACAGATGGCGTCATTCAACTTCGAGCAGATGGTGTACGAGTCCATGCTCTCCTCTGCCGAGATATTCGTAAGGGAGTTTAAGTCGCTCCTTTTTAACATACGCAACAATGAAATCAACATGCTCATGGACAAGGTCGCGGCACTGCGCGACAGGCTTAAACAGGAGGTCGAAGAGAAAAGGTTTGAACTCCTTGAGAAAAAGAACCCGCTCTTCTTTTATCTTATTAATGGCAGGGAGATAGGATCATTCCTGGAGAAGCATTTCTATTCGCGGCTTTCGATTGAGGACCTCTGCAACGAGGTGGATTTTGTCAGGCTTGACCGGGAAGATGACACAGCACAGTTTATCGAGACATACCTTATATCAACCGAGGGCCTGCATATACTTGAAATGGGTGCTGACGAGATAAGGACTATGATAACCGAAAGGTTCGGACATCTGCTCGATAAGCCTATTGACCAGGTCAGGTCCATTCTCTTTGATGAGAACCAGCCCGAGGCCGGCCTGCAGCTTAGTGAAACAAGCATGCTCAGGGTTGACATCGAAATAATTCGTAAAAAACTTTTTAAGATTATATACTCAAGGTTTGAGGGATTCAGCTTTGATAATATATCCATAAGGGACATACTGGCCGAAAAGAATGTTTCTGTATCCAGGCTTCTTGAAAGGCTCGACTCATTCTCCAGGCCCTATATCTTTATCGATCCTGCGGGCCTTAATTCCATGGAGTACTACAGGGTTATAACAAACTTTGAGCTTAACAACTACGAGGAAGGTGACGATCCTGCGGCCACATCTAATGATCTGCCCCCGCGACTTAACCATTACAGGAAAAGGGAAAGCGCCATACCCAACATAAGTGTTGAGACATTCGAGGTGCCCAACCTCTGCAAGCCATACGAGATGATATCTATAGGGATCCTGCTGGGCTACCCCATATTCAGAATTAATTCTCTGGCAGAATCTGCACGGGACTACCATGACCTTGTTGCCGAGAGGTCCCATCCGCTGCACCTGTTCAACAGTCCTGAATTTGATGCAAAGTATTTTCCCGATCCCTTCAGAAATACCAATTACCTAAACCCGGCAAGGCTCTGGACCGGGCTGGTTCTGCTTAAAGTACTGCAGCAGCGCGACGGCGCCTATCATTTTGAGGATAAACTGACCGGAGCGCTCAGGGACATTGAGGCAAGGGAGAATTACAGGCGCGTTGTGATTGAACTTGAAGCAAGGATAAACTCAGCGGGCGGGTTTGACAAGATTACTCCCGGCCTTCTGGCCGAAACTGTAACCGCCCTCGGTATGCTTGCCAAAAATCCCGCCGACGGAAAGCTCCAGTTCAGAAAAGAGTACTCCATGGTTATCATGGATATACTTGACGGTGACGGTACGGGCGACAAGGCTACGGCGCAGAACATGAGTAAGGATGAATACATCGAAAAGTTTTTGAAATCTCCAAAGTTCAGCGACAGCGGCGAGCTTGAATTCTTCTTTGAAAATGAAAGGGCTGTCAGGGAATTTATAACTGAATCAGTAAAGTCAGCCCTTGAAAGGACAAAGGGAAACATTACAGCCGGTGCCGACATCTCGCTGCCCAGATCAAAGGTTGAGCACACAGAGGTTCCTGTATTTAAGGATAAATATGAGTTTTATGATTATTTTGAAAAGCGTGGATCGCTTGAGTGGCAGAACGTGCTGCGTGAAAGACTGACGGACAGGCTGCATGAATATGTTTCATCGTCAAGGTTCAGGCTGGAGAGTGACCCTACGCTTGTGGACAGGACAAAGGTTGCAGCGTTCCTGCAGTCGCTTGAGCTGAAGATGCCCGATATAGTTCTCTGGGAAGTTAAGGTCAGGAACAGGGTTATCAAGTAGTCTGAACAGGACACAGAAAAAATACTACGAGGGTAGCATGTTTTTTTTAGCGTGATGCATTCGTTCAGCCATTTTCTTATGTTTTTCGGTGGATCAATGTCCTGGACGCTGGCCATTGGGCAGCTGATGAACAGGGAAAGAAAATTTTTTAACTTCATGTTCGCAGTATTTCTTTTCAGCATGGGGGCCTGCCAGTATTACAGCGTGCTGGTGGTTACTGATACGCTTACAGTTTATCACTACCTGGGATTTCTTCATCTGCCGTTTCTGTGTCTTACGGGGCCTGCGTTTTACCTCTGCTTCAAGTCTGTTTTCTGGAAAGACTTTCAGCTGAGCAAAAAGCATTTTTTGCACGCTATCCCCGTAATCATAACAGTTCTGCTTATAATACCGCTTGTTACCGCTGAACATAATGCAAAGCTTGAAGTGCTGCGTTACCCCCCATCGTTCCGAAGCGGTAATCCTGCGCGCACCTATTATTCTTTCGTAATTACATTAATACTCATTACCGGCATGTCATACCTTGTGGCATTTTTTAAGGAGTGCTCATTCCTTTTAAGCATAAAATATATCAGAAAGAACGGAGTGCCTGTAATACTCATTACTGTAGTGGCACTTCTGTGCATTTCCGGGGTAATCTACACTTCTGCAGTTGTTCTTAATAATTTTGCTGCAGACAGCAGGATACTGTATCATATATTGGTTGAAGTTCTATCAATGATTCTGCTTTTTACTGTCTTTATTATATACTGGATGTCTTCAGGCAGGGATAATTATTTCCAGGCTTTAAGAAACCACGAGGAAAAGCGCAGGTACGAAAAGTCCAGGATAGGGAATCTTGACATGTCGAGCATAATTCCAAGACTTGAATACCTTATGAAAGAAGATAAACTTTACCGCAGCGATGAAATCTCCCTGATAAAACTGGCCGGCCATCTGGGGATCGAATCATACCAGCTCTCACAGATGATAAATGAAAAGTTTAACAAAAACTTCAGTACTTTTATAAATGAGTACAGAATTGAAGAGGCCAAAATGCTTCTTTTACAGGAACGGGAACGTACCATTTTTTCCATCGCTTATGCTGTGGGATTTAATTCACCAGCCCCTTTCTACGAGTGGTTTCAGAAACTGACAGGCCTTTCACCCTCTAAATACCGCAAAAAAAATCTGATCAGGTAAACATAAGAGGCATGCAGGGGGACGTAATATGCGGGGGCTCTGACCCCATGTGGTGATTTTATACTCCGGTTGCTCTGAGCACCTGCGGGGCTCTGACCCTCTTTTTTTAAACTCTCAAAATGACGAAAATACAAAAAGTGTTAATAATTTTTCAGGTTTTCCATGTTTTCTGCAGAACTGTTCATAATAAAAAATTCCTGAATTATGAATCCGGATAAGTTTATTTTTCTTTTTTCATGAATCAGGATGAATACTATTTAATTATTGTGTAAATTTAGCTCATAAAAACCGAACGGTCGGTTTTTATGAGCTAAATTTGGGAGGATTACTTAAATGAAGGGTCTGGTCCTTAAGTTAAATTTAATTTCATTATCACTTTTAATAATATTCGCACTGGCAGGTTGCCAGGATGGCGGAAGCGGAAATTCACTAAACACTGATCCTGTAATAAGCGGTGATACCACCGGTGACGGTTCAGGCACGGGATCAACGTCAGGCGATTCGTCAACAGAAACAACTACGGACGGATCTTCAACTACCGCCGGTATTCTTCCTCCGGAGAAGGGGGAGACTGTAATTGATGAACTGGAAAAAAGAAATATAACAGGGGTCACGGTTGATCTTAACCTGAAGATCGTTGTACCTAAATCTAAAAATCCCCATGCTGAAGCTGATACTGTTTTATGGGCAACGCTTGTGAAACATAACGATAATGTAAAACGCCCGACAATTCTGCTCGCATGCCCATACCGCAGAGAGGTTATGATGATGTTTAATGTTGCCATTGTCTCTGCCGGTTACAATTTTATCTCGGTTGACATACGCGGAACAGGTTCATCGGCAGGCGACTGGGATTCTTTCGGGCTTGTTGAACACTATGATATGAAATACGTCATTGATGATTTTATTCCTTCGCTTGCGTGTTCTGACGGGAAGGTGGGGATGGTTGGAGGTTCATACCTGGGAATTACGCAGCTGCTTGCAGCGGGACTCATTGATAGGGACGCAAGCGGTGAACCTGTACACCTGAAAGCGATACTGCCCCAGGTGCCCATGGCCGACGTTTACCGCGACATTGTAATGCACGGCGGAAATATAGACCTTCTGTTTATACCCATGTGGCTTGGTATAGTTGATATGCTCGCCGCACTGCCGCCTCTTCTTGTACTGGGTGAGGACGGGGTGCCGACTGCTGAAAGCCTGGATGAATCAACAGCTATTCTTAACGCGCACTTTAAACAGATGCTTGTTTCGACCAGCTGGATTTTTGACACAGGACTTATGAATGAAGGTGATTTTTATACAAAAAGATCCGCAATGATTTACTGGCCTGTCAAACCTGCGGGCGGTTGGGGATTCGCAGAGGGCAGCCGCACGATGCCTTCAAAACTTCCGGTTATGACTGTGGGCGGTTGGTTTGACATATTCACACGGGGTACTATAAACACATACCAGTACGGGCTTAGCGCGCATGATCAGTCAGACAAGCGTCTTATAATTGGAGAGTTCTACCACCTTGAAGGCGCAACTGGCATGGGGCTGAACGCGCTCATGACCAGCAAGCTAACCGCAAAATGGTTTGACTGGAAGATCAAGGGAATAGATGACCCGGTTATGGAAGAGTACCCCGTAATGCTCTATGTAATGGGCGAGAACAAGTGGAGGGGTGAAAAAACATGGCCCCTTGCAGAGAGCCGTACTTCACAAAAGACATTCTACCTCACCAAGCAGAATCCAACACCTGTTGATGGCGACTGGTATTCAGATGAAAATCTCTGGGACGTTTTGAAGAAATACACAGACAATAACCTTGGGCTGTCTGAAACCCCGGATTACGACGGTGATAATCCCGTACTCAGGCACGATCCCACTAAACTGCACGGACTTAACTCGCGCGCCAGCACCAGGTGGCTCATGGGTATAGAGGCACTCGTAGCAGACATATCAAAATTTTTCCTTAGAAAAAACATTGACGCGTCGCAGTGGTACGAAGATGAAAGAAGCGACGAGAAAAACTGTCTTACATTTACAACTGAACCGCTTGAGGAAGACCTTGAGATAATAGGCCCACTGACCGTAACCTTCTGGGCAAAGACAGAGTTCGGCAGCCAGCTTGAAGTTGCGGCAGTGAACCTTGTACTTGAACAGGTACAGAAAGCTCTTAAATCTGACACTAACATGTTGTACGATGCGATGAATAAAAAGGATGTTCAGTGGGCAGTGGAACTGAACGACGTATTTGAGGATGGAAGGGCACGCAACATTACATCGGGCTGGCTCTCTGCATGGCACAGGAAGTATGATCCCACGGGCAAAACCACCGAGTACTGGGAGGGGCCGTGGTACAACAGGCAGAAGGTTGTTGAGCATGCCAATGATCCGTCATACGTTGCTTTTGATCCGTTCTACCGTAACCCGGACATAAACCCGAAGCCTATAAATGAAGGTGAACTCTATCAGTACACTGTTGAGCTGTGGCCCACATGTAACGTATTCAAGAAAGGACACAGGGTAAGGGTGAGCATATCAGCTTCTGACTTCCCGCACCTGCTGCCCATACTCTATTCATCAAACAATACCATAGTGATTGATGAAAACCACCAGGCGAAGATTGATTTTACCACTACCAATTCAAACAATGAAGGTTCTACCTGGACGTGGATCGGCGACACTGATGCCGCCAATGATTACGTGCTTGAAGGAGCTTCGACAGGATGCGGTTCACAGGCTGTTGCTGGCCCGTACAGGGGGACACCTGCCGGTTACCTCGGGGAACTGCTGGGGCTGCTGTTTATTATGGCAATACCACTCAGCCTTATTGCATGCGGAAGGTTTTTACGCAGAAGGTTCAGCTGAAAAAGTTTATCACTGAAAAGATAATTGATAAATAGGTCTGCCGGGTAACCGGCAGATTTTTTTTTACCAGATCAGCCTGAGGGTAAAAAAAGAATATATTTTATTTTATTTCTTGGAATTCACTGAATGTGCAGTATATTAAAAGCATTCAAACCGGACTTTTCAAAACAAATGAAGGATTAAGTCTATGAAAATCAGGCTCATAGAAAAAATTGAGAGCGTGGGCGGCAAGCTCATTACTGTTCAGGCAATCGCCATTGTCACTATGTTGCTGGCCCTTGCAATATTGGCAGGGTATCAGATAAACAGCAGGTTTGTCCGCAAGAGTACGCTTGAGATGGCCGAGACCAATTACCGAATAATAGAAATGATTGACGCATATAATATCAAGCTGAAGGAGCATGCCATATCGCTGGCACATGTACTCATAGGTTACAATCCATCAGAAGGAAAGAACGCGTTTATTTCACTGAAGCAGATTGACCATTTCACATCTGTTACGGGCGCAGTAGCAACGCTTTTTGTCAGGGAGGGGGATGATTTCAGGCGCGTATCCACGTCACTGCGCAAGGAGGACGGTACAAGGGCTGTGGGCACTCTGCTTGACAGGAACCATCCGGGTTACGGCAGTGTAATGGCCGGGCAGAGCTATACCGGAACAGCCCTTCTTTTCGGACGCAACTACATGACTCACTACAGTCCCATCAAACGGGGAGATGAGGTTACCGGTATATATTTTGTCGGACTCGATTTTACCGAAGGCATAAAGAATCTTAAACAGAAAATCAAGTCGATCAGAATAGCAAAAACAGGTTACGTCTTTATTGCTGAAGGTCCCGCAAGCTCTGAACAGGGTAAGGCCATTGTTCACCCATCGGATAAAATTGAAGGCCAGAACATGTACGCGCTGAAGGATGCCGACGGTAAAGAATTTGTAAAACAGATGCTGACAGATCTTCACAATGTTATTAAATACAGATGGATTGATGAAACTCAGGGAGGCAGGGTACACACCAAGTTTGTATCGTTCAATTACTATGATCAATGGAACTGGATAATAGCATCCACTGCTGCGGAGTCTGAACTTGTTGCCGAGGGTGTAGTACTTCGAAATTTTATTTTTGCCGGATTCTTTTTCTGCAGCCTTGTAATACTTGCGGTACTTTACCTGGCGGTAAAAATCTTTGTTTCTAAAAGGCTGGGTGTGCTTAATAGTATTGTAAAAGACCTGTCCGAAGGTGAAGGTGACCTGACTGTACGCCTTGATGAATCTGCCAACGATGAAATCGGAGATATAGCGAAGGGATTTAACCATTTTCTTGACAGGCTTGAACAGATGATCATTGACGTAGTAAACTCCGGGCAGGAACTTGTTACCGAGGTTGAAAAGATAAAAGGTGAGAACCAGAACCTGTCACGAAGAACTTCTGAGCAGGCTGAAAACCTTGAAGAGATAGCTGCCACGCTTGAACAGACAACCAGTTCAATCATCATAAACGCTGAAAACGCGCAGAAGGCCCGGCAGATTGCCGAGCAGGGGGCGAAACAGGCGGACGAGGGTAACCGCGTGGCAGAGGAGGCTGTCAACTCGATCAACGAGATAAGCGTTTCAAGCCGCAAGGTTGTTGAAACCCTGAACTTTATCCGCGAAATAACATTCCAGACAAACCTGCTTGCACTTAACGCGGCAATCGAGGCTGCACGTGCCGGTGAACACGGCAGGGGCTTTGCTGTAGTAGCAGGCGAGGTCAGAGACCTGGCGCAGCGTTCTGCAGACGCAGCCCGTGAAATAGAAGAGATTACCCTGAATTCGGTTAAAAAAGTCGAAGAGGGGATTGTTATGGTTACCCGCACTGGCAGTGAATTAAAGGATATAGAAAAGTCTTCGGGGGATTCGGCCTCGCTGATTGTCGAGATAAGCATATCAACAGAGGAACAGAGGATAAGCATGACGCAGATAAACCAGGCTGTGTCAGCACTGGATGCCATGACCCAGCAGAACGCGGCGCTTGTCGAAAAAACGGCTGCAGCTTCGAACAATATGGCTGAACAGGCCAGGGCCCTGCTGCACATGCTCGAGCGCTTCAGGACAAGGAGATCTTAAAGTTCCCGCGCAATCAGTAAAAATAGTATTGACTCCCGCAGAGACCGGGTTAACATTAGTCAGCTGGGGTGGTTCGTGTTAAGGGCCTGAGATTATACCCATTGAACCTGATCCGGGTAATGCCGGCGAAGGGAGTAATCAAGTGAATCTCGCATGCAGTCTACTTTAACCTTCACCCTCAATTAACTATGTTGAGGTAAACCAATGGACGTAAACCGTTATCTTGAACTTGTACGTAAAAAACAGCCGCTTATTCATCATATTACCAACTGGGTTACTATCTACGACTGCGCGCAGGTAGTCAAATCATTCGGAGCCTCTCCCGTAATGGCTCATGCCGCTGAAGAATCCGCAGATATGGCATCGATTGCCTCCTCCCTTGTGCTGAACGTGGGCACGCTTACTCCTGAACTGATTGAGAGCATGAAATCTGCGGTACTCGCCGCCAATCACCGGGATGTACCAGTCCTGCTCGATGTGTGCGGCGCGGGCGCGACCGGGCTTCGCGACCGGATGTGTTTTAAACTTATCGATGAAACCCGTATAGATATAATAAAGGGTAACGCATCCGAGGTGGCGCGCATCGCAGGCGCGGACGTGCAGACAAAGGGGGTCGATTCCGGAGCCGTAAGCGGTGACCTTGCTAAAATTGCAGCTGGTCTTGCCGTTGAACGTAATTGCACCGTTATAATAACAGGAAAGGATGACATAATAACTGACGGTAAAAAGTGTATAACCGTAAATAATGGCCACGAACTTATGGCTCATGTGGTCGGTACCGGATGCATGGCAGCATCAGTGGCAGGCACATTTGCAGCAGTCGATCCCGGAAACCTTGCGGAGGCTGCCGCAGCAGGACTCTGCTGTTTCGGCATAGCAGCGGAGCTTGCGGTGTCATTGGCCAATGGCCCCGGGACCTTTACGGGCTTCCTGTTTGACGCGGTATATTCACTTGATAAAGAACATGTTGACAGAATGAAAAGGACAGGGCAGTGCGCGGTTACTACTTTATAACAGATTCCGCGCTGTCCCGGTCGGGAAATGTCCAGGACGTAAAGGCTGCACTCTCTGCAGGAGTAAAAGTTGTTCAGTACCGGGAAAAAAACAGTTCGTCAGCCTCTATGTACAGAGAAGCCCTTGAACTACGCACTCTCTGCAGGCAAAACGGTGCACTCTTTATTGTGAATGACCGCATCGATATAGCACTGGCAGTTGAAGCAGACGGCGTCCACCTTGGGCAGGAGGATATTCCATACTCTGAAGCACGCCGGATTCTGCCCCGCAGCATGATAATAGGCATCTCGGCCGGTACACTCGCAGAAGCCCGGGAGGCTGCTGATTACGGTGCGGATTATCTTGGTGTGGGCCCGGTGTTCCCCACCTCTACCAAAACCGATGCAGCCGAACCCTGCGGGCCTGAACTTATCCGGATTGTGCGCAGGCAGTGCGGTCTACCCATAGTTGCAATCGGCGGAATCGATGAATACAACGCATCCGAAGTAATCTCTGCCGGAGCAGACATGATCTGCTCCATATCGGCAGTAGTTACCCATACAGACGTTGCAGCCCGGATAAAAATTTTCAGCGGTCTCTTTGACCTCCCGATGTAACAGGGCTTTTCAGTGCCTTGTTACCATTTTCTGAAACAGTTCTTTCATACCGGCCTTCAATTCCGATCCTGACAGACATATATAATCATACATAAAAAGATCAAATGCATTTACCGGAAGGGAGTCAGCCTTCATTGAATACTCATCCTTTTCCCCGGCGGTAAGCATTGCCCATGCCATTTCGGCCCGCGCAAGAATACTTACTCCTCCCGAAAGAATCGCCGACTCCCATATCTGGTGTATTACGGAACTGTTTTCTCTGCCGCAGGGTTCAAGTGAAAAATTTTCTGTTAAACAAGCCGTCTGTGTAATGTAATTCATTTTACGTGTGGTCATGTTGCCTCTCCTGTATGTTGTTTAACTATAGTGGCATTTTCGGGGCAAAAATTAGAAAAAAAATTTTTCAGAATGAAATTTTTTTCATTTTTCAGCTTTCAGGATTTTTATGAGACATAATAAATATGCCTTGACCATAATCAGCAGGGCATGCTATAAAAATATGAGGTGAAATGTATGATTGTAACCACTGTCAGTGTATTTGTTGATAAAAGGCATATTGATGATTTTATACGCGCTACTGTTGAAAATCATCAGAATTCCATTGCCGAGCCGGGAAATCTCCGGTTTGACGTGCTCCAGTCCCTGGAAAATCCGGCTGAATTTACCCTGTACGAGGCATATATTTCGGACGAGGCGGCAGCAGCACATAAAGATACCGCTCACTACAGGGCCTGGCGCGACATGGTTGCACCGTGGATGACAAAACCAAGGGAGGGGCTGGCGCATAAAGTAATTGCTCCTGCTGACAGTTCCCGATGGTAAAATTTAAAAACGGGGTCAGAGCCCATTGATCGGGAGCATTTTGAAAAAAATTTTGTTTGCTTAACAAAAATATAGTAAATTTCTTGACTATTTGATCGATATATTACTAAACATATATTAAGTCAGGGTGGCAATAACAGTTTAATTTCAGTAGCGGATATTTAATTCCATAAATTCGCAAAAAAATAAAATTTTTTTTACCTGGCTGCGTTTTAAATCGTATAAATCATAGTATGATATTTTATTTATAAAGAGGAGAGTTTATGACAGTGCAGAAAGAGCTTAACATGAAAAACCAGGCAATAGATGCCGCAATGCTCCAGATAGAAAAGCAGTTCGGCAAGGGTTCAATTATGAGGCTTGGTGATAATCCTGCAAGGGCACAGATTCCGGCGATTCCTACCGGTTCGCTTGAACTTGATATTGCGCTGGGAGTGGGCGGTGTGCCGCGTGGACGCGTAGTTGAAATATACGGACCGGAATCTTCGGGTAAAACAACAATGACACTGCATATAATAGCCGAGGCACAGAAGACCGGTGGAACTGCGGCATTTATAGACGCGGAGCATGCCCTTGATCCCGCTTATGCTTCAAGGCTAGGTGTAAAAACAGAGGACCTTCTTGTTTCACAGCCTGATACAGGTGAGGAGGCCCTTGAAATATGCGAGGCCCTTGTGCGATCAGGCGCAATAGATGTCATAGTAATCGACTCGGTTGCTGCGCTTGTTCCCAAGGCTGAAATCGACGGTGATATGGGCGATGCCCACATGGGCCTCCAGGCCAGGCTTATGAGCCAGGCTCTGCGCAAACTTACCGGGGTAATAGCAAAGTCGAACACCTGCGTAATATTTATTAACCAGATAAGGATGAAGATAGGTGTAATGTTCGGTTCCCCTGAAACAACCACAGGGGGTAATGCACTCAAGTTCTATTCATCAGTAAGGATGGACATCAGGCGCGTGGAGACACTTAAAAATGCTGATGAGTCAATCGGCAGCCGTGTCCGCGTAAAAGTGGTAAAAAACAAGGTTGCGCCTCCGTTTAAACAGGCAGAGTTTGATATTATGTATGATGCCGGAATATCTCGTGAAGGGGGTGTGCTCGACCTTGCGGTAAAATTTGACATTATAAACAAGGCTGGAACATGGTATTCCTATAAAGAGGACAGGATAGGCCAGGGGCGTGAAAATGTCAGAAAATTCCTCAAAGATAATCCTGCGGTTTGCAGGGAGATCGAAGAAAGGATCAAGACAAGTGCCGGATTGAACGGCGATGCCAGGGGCAAGGATCAGGCAAAGGGAGCAGATGCTGCCGAACCTGCTGCTGCCGAGGCATAAGGAGTATAGCATAATCAATGAACCGGATAGTCAGGCTTAAGACAGATGATGACATACGAAGAATTGCCGATTGCGGGCTTATTATAAGCCGGCTGTTCCGTGAGCTTGAGGGTGCAGATTTTGAAGGTCAGTCGACCTGGGAACTTGATACTTTTATTGAAGATTACATCATGAAGAACCGCGCCAGGCCTGCTTTCAAGACTGTGCGCGGGTACAGCTTTGCCTCGTGTATATCGGTTAATGCAGTTGCATCTCATGGTGTGCCGTCAAAAAAAATTAAAATACTTACAGGTGATATAGTTAAAATAGATACAGGGACCGTGATGAACGGATATTTCGCAGATTCGTGCTCAACCTTTATTGTTGGTGACGCGGGTGAGCCGGCAAAACGCCTTGTAAATGCTGCTTATCAGGCGCTCATGACAGGCATATCCGAAATTGGAATCGGCAAAACAGTTGGTGACGTGGGGCATGCTGTGGACAGTTATGCAAGAAGTAAGGGGTACTCGATTGTAAAGAATTTTACCGGTCACGGGGTAGGTTTTGCGCTTCATGAACCACCCGTTGTGCCAAATTACGGCATAAAGGGTAAGGGGGCTGAGCTTACAGAGGGTATGGTTATTACAGTTGAACCCATACTTACTGAAGGTTCGGACCAGCTTATTGTAATGGATGACGGGTGGACGTCCATCACATCTGACGGATCACTTTCAGCTCAGTTCGAACATACCGTGGCAGTTACAAAAAACGGACCAATAATTCTCACATCTGATTAAATAGATAAAACTGGAAACTTGAAAAAAATTTACCCTTAAATTCAGAGCGTACATGGTAAAAATATTAAAAAAAGGCATCTCGCAAAGTCGCTAAGGCGCAAAGATTTTTAAATATTAGGCTCTTTCCGGATTGTTGGGAAATG
>JAAYBQ010000223.1 GCA_012730035.1 Spirochaetota bacterium | reverse complement strand
TCATCACTCCATATATAAAAAAAGTATAAAGAGTCAGCTCGTTAGTAAAGATAAGGCATTTGCGCCTGTTGAACCTGAACAGATTGCAGTACCAGTTCCCGAGCCCGGAGTTGTCCGGACTTAAATCTTTTAAATCTGTTACAGGTGCTTTAATCTCCTGCAGAAGCTTCTGCGTGCAGTGGATATAATTCATGTTTGACATACTCCCGGTTTCAGAGTTTATTAAGCCTGTCCTATTCTCTTTACAGTATTATCCGTTGTTAACAGCTTCATCTGATATATAGCTGTTTCATTCAGCTTCTTCAGCCGGTCACCCTGTGACAATCCTTCCTTGATAAAATGCGCATTAAGATTTTCAAGATTGGACAGGCATACAAGCTGTGAAATATCTGCATAATCACGTATGTTGCCTTTAATATCCGGATTTTCATCACGCCACTGTTTAGCGGTTTTGCCGAACAATGCCACATTGAGAACATCCGCTTCTGTTGCATAAACAAGATTGATCTGGGCCGCTGTCAGCGTTACAGGAACCAGGTTTTCTTTTATTGCATCGGTGTGTATGCGGTAATTTATCTTTGTTAAATTGCGGCGGATATCCCAGCCCAGCTGCTTTCGTTCTTCATCTTTTAGACGCTGAAACTCTTTTATGAGATAAAGCCTGAATTTAGGCGAAATCCATGCAGCAAATTCAAAGGCAATATCTTTATGCGCAAATGTACCGCCATATCGACCGGCTTTAGCGATAATACCTTTCGACTTTGTTTTTTCAACCCACTGTTTAACCGACAATACAAAGCGATTATAACCAGCCTGGTTTTTAATTCCCTCGAATTCGGGGGAATTAAAGTCAGGGTTATACATCTCTTCCCATATACCCAGAAATTCTATTGTATTTTTATTCCTGAGCCATTTTTCAATCAATGCCGGACCGTTATCTATATCTTAAACCATATCGGTGAGAGAGATATAGTCCTCATCATCTTTTGATATAATTGTTATTTCCTTACCTTCAACATCTATTCTTTCAGGCATTTGAATACCTCCAGTATATTTTTAAAGCCGTCGAATTCGACGGGATTAAAACCTCATCTGACCTCACCCACCTAACATCCCTCTCCTCAAGGCGAGGGAGGAATTAAGACTTAACCTTCGACAATCCTGATCTCCTCCTCAGTAAGCCCGTACAGTTTGTACACAAGGTCATCTATCTTTTTGTCCAGCATGGAAATTTTCTGTTCATGAAGCTTTTTGTCATTGTCGCTTTTGGCAGCGCGGCAGTCTTTCTGCGCTGTGAGCATTTGATCGACGAGGGAGACGAGAGTGTCGTGTTTTTGTTTGTCGTCTGCGTTGTTGAAATCTATAGTTCTCACGGGAAATGGAGATAAATAATCAGTGGTAAAAGTATAATACCCCCCCCGTAAAACATATCCTGTATTTCTCATGAAATACCACAATATTTTTGAATTTAATAATGCTAGCCAATAATATTTACTTTCTTCTCTTTCATCATTTGGTATTAAGCTATAAACTTTGGTGTTATGGTATAATCCAACAGGACAAATAGTCATATTACAACCTAAACTTGCATAAGGTGTAATTATTCTTTCCTGCTCAAAAACATTCATATCACGACTACGATGACATGAATACCAATATTGTGTATTTGTTTTTTGTCTTTCTCTGATATCAAATAATTCTTTTTTAAATTCTCGTAAATATTTATAACCTAATGGATAAAGTGTTGATAATTCCTTTTCTTCAAAAATCACCGTTTTATTTTTATCCAGTTTATACGGATAAATAACGTAATTCACAAAAACTGGTACTTGAAATTTTTTTACATCGTCCCCCATTAGAAGAGGTTTAACTAATCCTTTTTCTATAATAACATCTTTT
>JAAYBQ010000222.1 GCA_012730035.1 Spirochaetota bacterium | reverse complement strand
ACTTAAAGGCAAGAAGGGACTTGTCATACTTGTGGAAGGGGACAAAAAACTTTTTAACCAGTACAGCGCTATTGAAGTTAATCCTAAAAAATGTAACAAGGCAAAAAATGATCTGGCAAAGATTTATATAAAGTGGCTTAAATCCAAAAAGACACAGAAGCTGATTGCCGATTTTAAACTTGAAGGAAAACAGCTTTTTACTCCGAACGCGAAATAATTATTTACAGCTGCGCGCCTGGCGCGGATGCTGAAGGAACAGTGGGCCTGTATTAATAGTACAGGCCCATTTGTCAGATTCATGATAATGACGTTAAGATTAAATGCAGCAACATGACTAAATTGTATAAATAACGTTAATCGGGACTATTATGGATTACTTGTACGAAGGATTTATGAACGCTTTTGTTCTCCTCTTTAGCGGGCACGACGAAACCCGGGATACCATATACACAACAGTCAGGGCCTCATCCCTTTCGATTCTCTTCAGCCTGATCGTGGGCCTGCCCCTCGGTTTTTTTATGGGGCATTACGATTTTCCCGGTAAAAGGCACATGCGAGCCGTTGTAGACACGCTTCTGGCGCTCCCCACGGTTGTGGTAGGGCTTCTTGTTTACGCGTTTATTACGAGGCGAGGCCCGTTTGGAGACATGGAATTGCTTTTTAATATTTCAGGGATTGTCGTGGGGCAGTTTATACTGGTCATCCCGATTGTCATTTCGCTCACTGCCACCGGCATCGAGTCCCTTGACGAAAGGCTCAGGCCAACTCTGGTCACGCTGGGTGCAGGTAAAAACAGGATAATCATAAGCACGCTCTATGAAGCAAGGTTCGCTATAATGACAGCGGCTGTTACTGCGTACGGGCGCGCAATATCAGAGGTTGGCGTATCGATGATGGTTGGCGGTAACATAAAATGGCACACCAGGACAATCACCACTGCCATCACGCTTGAGACAGGAAAGGGTGAATTTGCCATGGGTATAGCCCTGGGAATTGTACTACTGTTCCTGGGATTTACCGTCAACTGGTTGCTTATCTTTTTCAGGAAGAGGGCGTAGCTGTTTATGAAAAAATACATCTATGAACTGGATAATGTTGAACACGGATATGGCAGATTCATGCTGCTGGTTCCTGACTTAAAAATATTTAAGGGAGCGTCGCTGGGTCTGGCCGGACCTAACGGCAGTGGTAAGAGCACGTTAATGCGGATCCTGGCCAGGCTTGAAGAACCTGCTTCAGGAAGACTGGTCTATTCACCCGAGGGCAAAAAGCATCATTCGGTCACTATGCTGCAGCAGGATGCATTTCTTCTTAAGCGTAAGGTATACGACAATGTGGTCTATG
This sequence comes from Spirochaetota bacterium, assembly GCA_012730035.1. GTDB lineage: Bacteria > Spirochaetota > UBA4802 > UBA4802 > UBA5550 > JAAYBQ01. Next base: position 25,571 of record JAAYBQ010000222.1, on the reverse strand, counting down.
GCCTCAGGGCCCGGGGTGAAAGATTCAATCTTAAAGCGCGCGTTGCTGAAGCTCTCGGTATGGTTAACCTTGACCCGGAAAAATTTATGGGACGAAAATGGCACCAGCTTTCCGGAGGCGAGGCTCAGAGGGTTGCGCTTGCCGCGAGAATAATTCTTAAGCCCGAAGTGCTTCTTCTGGATGAACCTGTTGCCAATGTGGATGAAGAGAGTTCACGCATAATAAGCGAAGCCATAAGGACAATGAAGTCAAGGCACAACACAACAGTTATTGTTTCAAGCCATGACCTTACCTGGCTTGCAAGTGTAACAGAAAACATTATTAAACTGAGCAATGGTAAAATACTTGGTTCAGGCAATTCAAATATTCTTAACCTAAGCTGGATAAAGGGCAGGGATCTGCTGTGGCATGCGTCTCTTCCCGGCGGAGTAAAGATCTACAGCAGTCCCCCCCATTCAGGTGAAACAGTGGCGGTGCTTCATCCTAATGATATAATTCTGTCTAAGAAAAAATCGGCAGGAACTTCTGCGCAGAACTGTCTTGAAGGTGTTGTTAAACTTATGGTTGCAGAAAACAGCGGTGCAATAATAAGGGTAGAGGCTGAGGTTTCAGGGAAAACTTTTAATGCTTATATTACAAAGGCATCGGCCTTAAGGCTGCGGCTTTATCCCGGAAGTAAAGTCTACCTGCTATTTAAGGCAACATCAATCATGTGGCAGTAGCCGTGTGATTATTTCAGCCCCAGGATCGTGGCAGCGTTGCTGTACATAATCATTTCCCGTACAGCAGCGTCCTGTTTGTTCAGGGCTTCAGTGTAACGTTTTATACCAAGCAGCGGAAAATCACTGCCGAATAAAATTTTTCCCGCGCCCGCTGCAGCAATGGAACAATCGTAAATTCCGGGCGAATATAAATAGGGCGTGGCAGCGGTATCGTACCATACATTTTTCAGCGAATCCTTAACCTCGGGCATCAGCTCGTACACAAAGAGTCCTCCGCCCCAGTGTGAAAGTATAACCTTTACATCCCTGAACTCTTTAAGTATAATATACAGCTCGTCAAGGCGCGGCTGGTATTTTCCGCTGTACATGTGGCCAACGGGTTCATTTATGTGCAGGCACACCGGCAGCGATTCGGTGCCTGCCGCTTCAAGTACATGGCGCGTGAACTCCGCGTTCTCCGGGGTAAATCCCTCTGCATAAAAACCAAGTTCACCAATACCTGCCAGTCCCGCACTCTTTATCTCCCGCACCTGCTGCTTTACCTGGTCGCGGCCGGAATTAACTGCCACCATACCGAAACACGATACCCGGCCGCTGTGCTGCTTCATCGTTGCTGCCATGTATTCGTTGTGTAAGTTGCAGAACTTCTGCGTATGCCAGGGAAAGGACATGGCCACGGCATGGTCTATAAAGTTTTCATCCATGTAGAGCAGTAGGTCAGAGTGATCTGCCATTCTGCTTTGATTTTCCGCATAAAGCAGAGAGAAAGCGGCATCGGAAAGGAAATATTCCCTTCTACAGATTATGTCAGGCGAAAATATGTGTGTGTGGAAGTCTATTATCATGATCATGCCGCTCAGCTTAAAAGTATTTAAGCAGGACGGCTGTTGTCAAATTAAATACAGGGAGTTGTTGACAAAAATAGCGTAATCGCCTATTCTGCGGCGTGTATATATAGCTTTATCGATGCTGTAAAATGAGATAAAACCGGAGGATTTTATGACTGTTAAAGTTAAATGTGTTCACTGTGGTACAATGGTTCATGAATTTACTGCAACATGCCCCAACTGCGGCAAGCCCGTGGCAAACAAGGACGCTCCCGTGAATGTGGCACCTCCGCCGTGGCAGAAGAAACACGCCGATTACAGTAAGAAGAGCCCGGTGATTCCCATGATGATTATAGCTGTTATAGTCGCATGCGCTGCGGTGTATTTTTTTCTGAAATAAACTTGGAATTTTTACTCTTTTCGTCGAATCACCTCCACTTCTCCAGTCCTCAGCCGATAATACGGTTGTGTTAAATAACCTGTTTCGGCTTCCCCGGAGGGGGATTGATGAACTTAATTGTAGTATAACAATTTTTAAGTTTACAAACCCATCAGGTAATGGCTGATGTTTATTTATGAAAATATATGTCGATGCCGACGCCATACCTCTTGTTATACGGGAAATACTTTACAGGGCAGCGGAACGCGTAGAGGTTCCCGTAATACTCGTTGCCAATGTTCCGTTAAAGATCCCGCAGACTCCTCTTGTTTCGATGATTGTTGTGCCGGCAGGACCAGACGAGGCTGATGATAAAATCGCCATCCTGGCTTCCCCCGGTGACCTTGTGATAACCGCTGATATTCCCCTTGCGTCGCGTGTAATAGAGAAGGGCGCGATGGTGATCGATTCAAGAGGATCGGTTTTTTCGTGTGAGAACATAGGTGAAAGGCTTGCGATGCGCAACTTTTTGGATGTTCTTCGCAGCAGCGGTATCGACACAGGGGGACCATCGGCGTTCACGCCTAAAGAAAGGCAGGCATTCGCGAACCAGCTTGACCGCATATTGACTAAATACGCTGCATCAATGTAAGGGAAATTATGGACGGGAAAAAACGCATCAGCATTAAACCTGGAATTAAGGTTGCGGTTGTTCTGAAGAAAGACCAGGCAACGGGAAAGCTCACCGAGGGTGTGGTAAAAAGGATACTGACCAATTCGGCCGACCACCCGCACGGAATCAAGGTGCAGCTGGAGTCCGGCGAGGTGGGCAGGGTGAAGAGGGTTGATTAATTCTTGTGGTTTGCTGCAGGCAATTATACATTTGCGTCATAAACATTTTCTGTCGCAGGTATTAGTCCCGGCCTGAACCTTCATGTTGCAGCAAATATTTTTATCCTGCGCAGTGGCAAGGCATGAACGATTTTTTTCTACAAAAAAATTTCCTCCAAAAAAAAACGAGAACCATTTTCATGTTACCTCTGTCAAAGAGATAAATTTAAGGAGGAACACCATGAAAAACAGGATACTTATTTCTTTAATCGCACTCTTTACAGCAGCTTCACTTTCGGGAAAACCCGGGCCTGATCTAAACAAAGCTCCTAAAATCCAGCTTGCCATACTCCTCGACACAAGCAGCAGCATGGACGGCCTTATCACGCAGGCAAAGTCGCAGCTTTGGCGTATAGTGAACGAACTTGTGCTTGCAAAAAAAGAGGGTGTGTCGCCCAGGCTTGAGGTTGCAATATTCGAGTACGGCAACAGTACGCTCCCCGAGGGCGAGGGCTATATGAGGATGGCTACATCTTTCACAGGAGACCTTGACAGGGTTTCGGCAAATCTGTTTGAGCTTTCTACAAACGGCGGTGACGAATACTGCGGAATGGTAATCGACTCTGCTCTCAAAAACCTTGCGTGGGACAGTAGCGATGAAAGCCTCAAGCTGATTTTTATTGCGGGGAACGAACCGTTTGACCAGGGGAGTACACGGTACACCGAATCGGTGAAGAGGGCAAAGAAGAGGGGAGTCATAGTGAACACAATCTATTGCGGCGACGCACAGTCCGGAATCGCTTCGTACTGGAAGAGCGGGGCAGACCTTGGAGGCGGCAGGTACTTTTCGATTGACCAGAATGCCGCCGTCATGGTGATCAATGCACCGCAGGATGCTGAACTGGCGCAGCTTAATGCAGAGCTTAACGCAACTTATGTTGCTTACGGACCTGCAGGTCGTCAAAAGAAAAAAGAGCAGGAGAAGCAGGACGTTAATGCAGAGGAGATTTCTACCAGCTCAAAGGTCGAAAGGACAATATCAAAGGCGTCTGATAAATACAACAGTTCAGCCTGGGACATTGTTGATGGAGTTAAGGGGGGAAGTGTTGACATTAAAAATATGAAGGATGACCAGCTTCCTGCAGAAATGAAGGGGATGAACGACAGGCAGAGAAGGGAGTACGTTGACGGGATGTTTCAAAAACGAGCAAAGATCCGGGAGCGTATTCTCAAATTGAGCGAAGAGAGAAGGGTGTACATAGACAGGAAGCAAAAAGAGGTTGGCAATGATGAGACCCTGGACTCTGCAGTAATCAAGACCATCAGGGAGCAGGGCAAAGAAAAGAAGTTCAACTTTAAATAAAAACGCTTGATTTTAGAAATAAAGAAACGTCCGGGAATCAACCGGGCGTTTTTTTATTGCATTCATTTCGGGTGCATTGTATTATTCATACTCGCGGGGGATATTTATGCGGTTAACCATGTTCCGGTTTGTATTGTTTTTGTGCAGTGTTATGATTGCGGCAGGGTGCGCGTCTGAGGCTGATAAAAAAGCCAGGCAGCTGTTTTATCAGAACAGCGAATTCGGATTCAGCATAAAATTCCCGGCAAACTGGCAGAGTTACAGGGTTTTTGACTCAAAGGAGTATCTTGCTGCGGACCTCAGGGTCAGGGTGTTTCATGTTTGTCTGCCGACCCGTTCGCAGGACTGGCAATCGGGCAGAGTGCCTTCGCCATACGCAGTAGTGTTTACGATTTTTGTTTTTAACCATGATTCATGGAAAATCTATTCAGAAAAATACGCTGTTGCAGGAGCAGGTGATACAATACTTGGCAGATCGGATAAATATGTTTTTATTATGCGCTACCCCTCGGGCCTGCCCATAGACCTTAACCAGTACATGAAAGAAATAGCTTCGGTTGTCTTGCAGTTTAAACTACTGCAGTAGATCTATGCCGTGCAAGGGAAATATATAATGAATTCAGTTCCCTCCCCTTCGCTGCTCTCTACCCTTATGAGTCCGCCGTGCGACTGTACTGCTCCGTAAACCGCTGAAAGCCCCAGGCCCCTTCCGCGTCCCACGGGCTTTGTTGTGAAAAAAGGATCAAATATGCGCGACAGGTTCTCCTTTTCTATGCCGCGGCCCGTATCCTTTACTTTTATTATCAGGTATTGCACGGTCTTTTCCGGAGCATTTGCCGAGAGGAACGGATCATCGCCAGCGAGGGTGTTGGCCGTGCTCACCGATATGGTTCCGTCATCCTGCACCGCATCGCCTGCGTTTGAAAGTATGGCAGAGAAAACCTTGTACAGGACAATGTTGTCACAGAAAATGATATCGACATCGGCTGACAGAGAAACTTTTACCGGGTTATGCAGTTTTCTTGATGAAGAAAATTCTGCGATAGCGCCTTGAATCAAAGGGTGTATTTTTAATTTTTCTTTCTGTACATCTATCTGACGTGCAAAGGTAAGCACGTTGTCAATAAGTTCCGAGGATTCTTTTATTATGGTGTGTATGCCCTCTGTGTATTTTTTTATGCCCGGTTCAGACGCCTTCAGGTCTATCAGTGAGAGATATGAACTTATTCCCATAAGCCTGTTATTCAGTTCATGGGCAATCCCCCCTGCCATCTGGCCTATGTCCCGCACCTTTTCCGATCTGTGAGCCTTTTCCTCGTTCTCCCTGATGAGCTGTTCAGCTTTCTTCTGTTCGGAAATATCATTAAGAATTATTGCAATTTCATTTGCACCGGGTTTAAAGATCACCATTAGAAGGTGCTTGTTCAGGTTATGTGAATAGACCTCAAGCCTTCTGGAATTGCCTGTTGAATAGACATCCTTGACAGCTTCAACTATGGCGCTTGTGGGATCGGAAAAAACATCCCTGAACCTTGTACCCGCAAGATTGTTCGTGTTGTTAATAATTTCCTGCGCCTGCGCATTCATTTCGCTGAAAATAAATTCGTTACCGCCGGGTGTTTCCCTGTAGTGGCCCACAATATATCCCGAAAGCATTTTGGCGCTCAGATTTTTAAGCATGCTGCCCCTGTAGTAACTCTGTGATTCAGCCATGTCCCTTTCACGGGCAAGAGTCTCTTCATATTGTTTTCTTTCGGTGGTATCATTCATCCATATGAGTATCACACCGTAGGAATAGTATTTTGCAGGAAAAATCCTGCATTGTGCGGTAAAGGTTGTTCCGTCATCGCGTATAAAGTCTGCCTCAAAAGTATTCGGGTAACCTGCGGTTTTTATCGCTTCTTCAAGTTCGGCACGTTTTAAGTTGCTCACCGCGGTGGTGATGATATTGTCTGCTGTTACCGATTGCGTCCGGTAAAGCGCATACATGCTGTTGTTAATGAAATAATTTTTTGTCATACGGCGGTCTGTTATCTGTATTGCTACAGGCGATATCGAGAGTATGGCAAGCAGCGAGTCTTCGGACCTGTAACTCATCCATTCAAACATAATAAGAAAAAAAGCAAAGAGGGCTATAAGAACAAACCATTGAATTAAGAATGACGCAAGCAGCGCTTTGTCAGTTCCTGCAGCAGATACGACAATTACAAGAAGGGAGATTCCCGGTATAATACGTTCGATCCTTGAAACATAGAAGAGGTTAAAGGAGCGCGGGTCAGAAGCATTAATGTCCCGGTTCTTCATAATCAGATCAGCCCAGGCTGCCGCGGGGAGCGCAAGATATGCAGATGTTTCTATTAAATCAGCAAAGATACCGGCGTAATCATAAACAGTGCCTCTGAGCGCAGGTTCAATCAGTTCAACTGCAAGGTATGTAAGGGTTACATTCAAGAGTATAAGAATATATACAAGTTTTCTTTTAAAGTCCCTGCGCCATATACTTATCCAGTAGAATGTGAAGCCCGTTGCGAAAACAAAAAGAAGTGCATGTGACTTCAGGAGAATTATGCATGTATAAAGAATTCCCGCTGACTGAATCTCTGCAGAGTTTTTTAGAGGGAGCACAATAATGCCTATTGTAATCCAGATTATGCAGGCAACATTCAGGTGTCGCTTTATTCTGGTGACAGAATCATTTGACTGGCTTAACAGAATGAATGCGCATGTAATTGAGAAGAGAGAAAGAATGTAAGCACCAGCCTCAATCGAGGTGAAGATTGATCTTCCTGAAAAGAGAATCCCGCCAATAACAGATGCATCCCTGGCAGACATGAAAAGAGCTGAAATGCATACTGAAAGCCATGCGAGCCTGCTGTAATGGCTATCCGAGCCTTTCATGGCGGAGCGGGATGCGACGGCGGCAACCAGGGAACAGCCAAACCGCACAAATGCAGATGTGCCCTGGCCTGGTAAAAAAGAAATCAGAGCAGCCTGTAAAACCAGAACAGAGATAATGAGCAGAGCAAATGCCCCGGGCGTTGAGGGGCTGATAAAAAAAAAGCTTGAATGGCGTTTGTTCTCTGTCATACTTGTCCTGTCTGTTTGAACGATTTTATACATTCTTTAATTTTTGGCAATAAATAAACAGTCTGACTGAAAAGATGAGGAGATTGTTTTTTTAATACAGCCCGGTGGGGCTTTATATTGCTGCAGTAACCTGTTGAAGAATGCCCTGATACTTTTTTACTGGAGTCGGGCAGTTCTAATGGTTATAATTAAACTGAAAGGCTTTTTAAAAAACAACCGATCAGGAATTGATCTGTTATTATATGCTGCTCGTGGAGGTAATGATGAAGCAACTGTTTACGACTGTGACGATATTTCTTCTGTTATGCGCCGGTGCATTCGCACAGCCTGTAGTGGATGACAAGGCTGTTGTTGTTCGCGAGAAGAATGTTTTTGTAAATCCATCGGACAATGAGTTCATGGGTAAAATAGGCATGGGGTATGCCTTTGACCCGGGAAGGTTCGGGCTTGATCTCAGTTTTAATTATGTATATAATCTTGATCCTTATTTTGTTGTTGGCCTTGAGGCTGATTTTTTCTGGGTCAGCTGGGAGAACAAGCTGGGTGATGTTACAGCCGGAGGAGGTGCCGAAGCCTCGCTCAAGGCTGAAACAAACATGTATAACTTTCCTGTTTTCGCCAACGCGCAACTGAGGCTCCCATTTCTCAGGCAGAAGATATACTTTGAACCTTTTATAACGGTGGGCCTGGGGTACAACTTCATGATACTTGACTATACCTCTGATGTTGAGGATGGTACCGATTTTTTCAGCGGTTTTGCCTGGCAGATGATTTTTACCGCAGCTTACAGACTGCCGCAGGGATCGGCGGTTGATTTTCTGCTGGATCTGGGGTACAGAGGCATGAAACCTCAAAAGGGTAATGTTGAGATCGATATGTCAGGGCCTGTTATGCGGCTTGGTGTAAGATTATATATATGATCAGTAAATCCTGCGTGAGGCATAGTCCTGATGATTGAGTACGATATACCCGGTCACGGAATAATCAGGGCAGAATACCTTGTGCTGGATTACAACGGAACACTGGCTGTTGACGGAGTGCTTATACCCGGTGTGCCTGAAATGCTTGAACGCATTGCACGCAGCATTCAAGTTCATGTGGTCACTGCAGATACATTCGGTCTGGCCGGGTCACAGCTTGCGGATACTGCATGCAGGTTGTCAATCCTTGAGCCCGGAGGTCAGGATCTACAGAAGGTCAGATACATTTCCAGCCTTGGTGCAGAGAGGGTCATAGCCGTAGGTAACGGCCGCAATGATTCACTCATGCTCAAGCAGTCTGCCGTGGGTATTTCAGTTATACAGGCTGAAGGTGCTTCATCTGAAGCGCTCATTAGTTCCGATATTATCTGCACATCCATACTGGATGCTCTCGATATAATACTCAATCCCCTCAGAATGACAGCAACACTCAGGTGCTGATGCCCCTTTTTGTTTGATTTTCCCTGGTTTAACAGTTAACTATAAGCATCATATTAAAAATTAGGGAGGCTGTTATGCGGAAGAGTCTGTTCGCGTGTTTTATGTCGGCTGCTGCTTTGACGGGCAGCGGCGGTTTTTCCGGAAATTCATCCATGACCGTTTCCTCCATTTCATTCCAGAACAACGATTACCTTGGATCGGATTTTTCCTGTGAAGGCAAAGATTTTTCGCCTGAGATTCACTGGAAGTTCCAGGGGAAAGCTGAAACTTATGCCCTTATATGCGAAGACCCGGACGCTCCGGGAGGAACATTTATACACTGGGTTGTGTACAACATACCCGGAGCGTATGTAAACCTTGCCGAGGGTTTCCCCAAAAGCGGAGAGCCCGATGCAATAATTCAGGGCAGGAATGATTTTGGTGAAACGGGATATAATGGCCCATGCCCTCCAAAAGGGAAGATTCATCATTATGTTTTTACAGTTTACGCGCTTGATACCAGGATTAATGAAAAAGGACATACCGCTGCAGAATTGAAAAAAGCAATGAAGGGGCATGTTATGGGGAGTGCTTCAGTTACAGGATTGTATAAGAGATAATGTTATTGCTCAGAGCGTTATTCTTAATGTAGAGCGTTAATAATTTTTATTACTCTAATATAATAATAATGCTCTGAGCATTACCCCTCTCACCCATAGTCTCTGCGATGGATTGAATCTTATGCGCAGAAAATCAGCGCTCTGGCAATTGCGGGTTCAGCCGGTGTACATGATGCATAATTTTGTATTGATAACATTAATTCCTTGAATTCATATTACTGCGGGTAAAGGTGAATAAAAATTTCAAGGAGTTTCCTTTAATGTACCAGTTACCGGAATCTGAGGTTGCGGGCAGAAAATATGCTCTGTCGCTGCACGACGTGAAGGTCTCGGGCGGCGATACCACCGTTGAGAAAATACGCAGTGTAATTGACCGTTACAGGGTACCTCTTGCAGTTCACCTTGTATTTGATGAAGATCCTGCGGGGAGCCCGGCTCTTATGCGTTTTTTGGGCAGAAAAATTGATGAAGGGGAAATCGAAGTTGTTTTTCACGGATTAAGTCACCAGTGTCCCGGGCATACGGGCAGATTCACTTCATTCTATCATAAATACCAGGCTGAGTATCTTCTTGATTCAGAAAAACTTCGAGAAAATACCAGGGAGATGTATGAAGAGGTGACCGATTTTACCGGAACAAACACCGGGATATGCCCGCCATGCTGGATTGCGTGCAGAAACAACCGGAATTTTTTCAAAAAACTAAATCCGGTATTCATAGAATCTCTCCTGTCCATGGATTTCAGAGGGAACACTTTTTTCTCCCCGGTTATATCCCTTGGCAGCACAAGAGGGGGTGAACTTGTTTTTCTTAAAACAGGCGCGCGGTTTATGTATCTTGTTTCACTTCTTTCCGGTAAAACAAGGCTCAGGGTGGCAGTGCATGAATGCGATCTTGAACTGGAAAGCTCGCTGGAGTTTTTTTCAGGAATACTCAAGTCCCTGGATGCAAAGGGATTCAAGCCCGTGCTTATGAGGGACCTGCTGTAGAATAAATCTAAGGTTTTCCGGCGCTGCTTTTTTTTATCACCAGGGATTTATATATGTTGAGCTGCTTAAGTGCCATAGTCTCCATGCTCCATTTTTCTACATGGTGAAGAGCTTCAGCGGTTTTCAATTTATGCAGTTTTTTGTCATTCAGAAGCAGCGCCACTTTTTCAGTGAACATGTCAAGATCATCGTCAACCATAAATCCGCCGTTGTCGCCGCCCATTACCTCGCGAGTCCCCATCTTTCCCACGGCAACTACCGGTGTGCCGCAGGCCATTGCCTCGAGTGCGACAAGACCCTGGCTTTCGACTTTTGATGCGAACACAAAAACGTCTGCGGCATAGTAATATTCCTTGAGGCTGGTGCGTTCGACAAAGCCGGTAAAGATAACATGTTTGCTCAGGCCTTTACCGTCTGTATATTTCATGATGTCTGGCTTTGCCGGTCCGTCGCCTGCAATGACGAGCCTGGCTTCGGGCATTGACGGCAGAAGCTGAGCCAGTGAATCTATCAGAAATTCGATGTTTTTTTCCATGCCAATACGTCCGGCAAAGAATAGGATTTTTTTATCTTTAAGTTCCGGATGTCGTTTTATGATCAGGTCGCGCGCCTTCTTTCTGCCGAGGTTTTTTGAAACAAAGTCGCTTTTGTCGATCCCCGTTGGCAGCACCTTTACCGGCACTTTTACAAGGTAAAGCTGAAGCAGCACCTCCATGAGCGATGTGGGCGCGATAAGAAGATCTGCCCTGTTCCATGTTCTCCTGAGACGCTGCCGTGCATAGAGTCTGCCTATAAGGTTGGAAAAGAAGGGTACGTAAAGGCTAACAAGCTCCTCCCAGTTTGTATGGGTTGTATAGATAAACGGTATATTATGACTGCGGGCGTATTTATTTGCCATTACTGCAATGGAGAATTCTGAATGCGCGTGTATTATATCGGGTTTTATGGAATCGAGGGCTTTGTAGAGTTTATTCTTTTCCATCTTAAAGACAAGCCGGTTCTCCCGGTTGAAAAAGAGCGGGTATGACCTGAAGCGGAATATGTCCCTGTTCCCCATTTTCCTGTCCAGCTCTGCAGCGCCGGGATAGTCCGGTACAAAAAACCAGACTTTGCATCCGAGCTTTTCAAGATGCTTTTTGAACATGTCATTAGATACTGATACTCCGCTTATTACCGGCCAGTACTGATCGCATACATATGCTATATTCATTTTTAACCTTCGGGATTTCCGTTTATCAGGACAATTACTTACGATGCTCAGGCAGTTGCCGGACCTGTTTCCACGCGGGGATCATAAACCGGCTGGAGGCATTCGGCAGCAGTCAATAATTTTCACAAAATAGATCTCTTCAGGCAGTATATGTCAAGAAGTATCTTTGGTAAATTTTATTTACAGAAGTTGGTCTTTTTTGGATTTTTATTTAAATTTCGCAGTTATTTTCTATTAAAACAATATAATTCGCATAAAATTTATTACTTTTAGTATTTTTTCGCAAATTTTTTTGACATTTTCTCCCGGGTGGATTATATGGTTAGATGAAAACAGATCAGGAGGTCAGTTATGAGCGGTTATCTTAATGCATCGGGGAAAAAACCTTTTACAGTAAATGATTTTAAAACATGCAAGGAAAAGAAAACAAAAATATCAATGATTACCTGTTATGACCATGCCTTTGCCCGGATTGTGGAGCAGACCCCAATGGATATTATTCTTGTGGGGGACTCGGTGGCCAATACCTTTGCAGGTTACGAGAACACAATACCGGTCACAGTTGAACAGATGATCTATCATACCGAGGTTGTGCGGCGCGGTGCCCCTTCAAAGTTCCTGGTAATTGACATGCCCTTTATGAGTTACCATGTCTCGGTTGAGGATTCGCTTCGTAACGCAGGCAACATGATGAAGAAGACCGGCGCGAACGCTGTCAAGCTTGAAGGGGGCAGGGAGTTCAAGGCAGTTGTCGAGGCTCTGGTTACGGCCTCAATACCGGTTATGGGACATCTTGGGCTTACTCCACAGTCTGTGCACAAGTTCGGCGGCTACTCTGTACAGGGCAGGGAGGAGGATAAACGCAAAAGGATAATCGAGGACGCGATTATTCTTCAGGAGGCTGGCGCATGTTCCCTGGTTCTTGAAAAGGTTCCCGAATCGCTTGCCAGGGAGATAACTGAAACGTTGACCATACCCACCATAGGTATTGGCGCTGGCCGTTACTGCGACGGTCAGGTGCTGGTAATTAATGACGTGTTGGGCATTGATGAAACATTTCAGCCTAAATTTGTTAAAAAATACGTCAACCTGCACGATCAGGTAAAAGCCGCTCTTGAAGGCTATGACAGCGAGGTTAAGAGCGGTACATTCCCGGCGCAGGGCAATGTCTATGAGTAAAAGGTTAAGGCCGGTTAAGGGCTCTGCATATCTGGCCGAAAATGATCAGAAGGATTTCAGGAAGAGGGGGATCGATTCCACCGATTCGGCTATAATTTCCATTCTTCAGAAAGACGGCCGCGCCGGCAATACTGACATTGCACGAGAGCTTGATCTGTCCGAGGCGACTGTGCGCGGCCGCATAAAAAGACTTATTGACGAGCAGTATATACAGATAGTTGCCGTTGCCAATCCGTTCAGAACCGGGTTTGAAATAGCGGGAGACCTTTACATAAATGTTGACATGAAGAAGATTGACTTCGTTCTCGGCGAACTGGAGAAGATCCGGGAGCTCTGGTATATTGTAATGACTACAGGCGAGACTGATATTAACGCCGAGTTTATTGTGAAGTCCCTTGATGAACTTCACGATCTTGTTTATAACCGCCTCAGCAGAATAGAAGGTATACTTAACGTGCGTACGGCAATTATAATGAAATACATAAAGCGCAATTACGAGTTCGGTACAGCGGTAGAATAATTACCTATTCGCGGCCGCTGTATGCCGAGATTGTGCTGTTCATATCCTCGATCATGTTTATAAGCAGTTTGGATTTGCTGATCATCTCCTCTATCTGCTCCGAGTTCATCTGGGAATAGCTGTTTATCAGTGAGACTGTGTTCACCACTTCATCAATGGCGGTTTTCTGCTCCTCTGTCGCATCTGCTATTTCACCTGCGTGCCGGCTTACGTCAGAGGCATCCCTGTTGACAGAGCTGTTGGTTTCTGACTGCGATTTCATCCCGGACGAGATGTTCCCGATGACGTTGTTTATTACACCTAAAAAAGGCTTCACTGCCCACCAGTGTCATTGCAAGCTGGAGTATTAAAACGAGTATAAGAAAAACAAGTTCAAATGTAACCAGCAGTTGGGCCCTGGCATTCAGGAGATAGGATTCATTATCATATTTATTCAGAAAGAATGCTTTAAGCCGTTTGAGCATATATAATCCTCGTCTGTGATTGAATTAACTGTATTATTTATATAACAGGGTGTTAATTAATCAACCATATTCATTTAAATTTTTTTAGAGCTGTGCTGTGAATGTATATTCTTAAAATACCGGAAATGCGCTGTTTTATCCTGCCGCCCTTTACTATCAGGGGGAAAAGGGATTATGAAGAGCACTCAAATAATGGTTGAACAAAGACTCCCCTTTTTTATAGCATGGTGTAACACAGGGTTATGCCGGGAACCTAATGCATTTAGTGTTCACGGGCAGAGTTCTGCGGGCAGCTAACCGGGGAAAACCGTGTAAATTATCATAAAGGGGTTATATAAATGGATTACGTAGGACATGTAATACGCCCGCCTTCAGAGGCGTACAGCATGATTATTCAGGTGACTGTGGGGTGTTCACACAATATGTGCACATTCTGCGGAACCTATAAGGACCTGGACACAAGGTTCAGGATAAAAGACTGGGATACTGTAAAAAAAGACATCGACGAGGCATCGTCATACAGGCACAGGTTCAGGAGGGCGTTCCTTGCTGACGGCGATGTGCTTATACTGCCCACCGAAGATATATTGCGCATAATGCATTACATAAAGCAGAAAAATCCGCACATGGAGAACATAAACATGTACGGCAACGCGAAGGCGATCCTGCGCAAAAGCCCGGAGGATCTCAGGGCCATCAGGGATGCCGGGCTTGGTGTACTCTACCAGGGGATTGAGAGCGGTAACGAAGAGGTGCTGCGCCGTATAAAAAAGGGTGCGTTCCCGAAGCACATGAAAGAGGCAGCTGCCAAAGTTATAGGAGCGGGGATTAAACTCTCGCAGACCGTTCTGCTCGGCATAGGCGGCACTGAACTTTCTGCCGAACATGCGCGCGATACGGGTAAACTTCTCGGTGAGATGTCTCCTGATTTTGCGTCAGCCCTTACAGTGATGATTCTGCCCAACACGCAGCTTTTTCAGGAGTACAAATCGGGAAAATTTGTTCTGCCCGATAAGTTCGGGCTTCTTGGTGAACTCAGGACCATAATTAAAAACATGAACGTAACGAGGAAGTGCTACTTTACGTCAAATCACGCATCGAACTATCTGCCGATCAGGGCCAACCTGCCCGAAGAGCAGGGTGCGGTACTCAGGCTTATTGAACAGGTCATATCGACAAAGGACGAAAGTATTTTGAAGCCTGAACATATGAGAGCACTGTAAAAAAAGGGGGAACTATGGACGAGTCTTTAAAAAATGCGGTAAAATATATGTCTGATCAGCTTAAGGATGATCCCGGGATTGACAGGAATACCCTTATTGATGATGCGAGCAAAAAGTTTGACCTTAATCCCATGCAGACAGAGTTTTTAATTAACAAGTATGTGCTGGGTAAATGATGTATCATTATTCAATGTTAATTCCTTAACTGTTTTGTAGAATAAAATGCTCTATTCCCGCCGTCGCATTCGACGGCGGGAATTAAAATGATCCTATTGCACTAATAAATATTTTCAGGAATAATTACTGTAATTATTCACTGTTTTTATTACTCAGAATTCCATGAACCATTTCGGAGAGTTTCTCCAGCGTATATGGTTTGTGGATAAAACCGGCTGCTCCGGTTGAAGCTGCCCTGCCGATCCTCTCGTCATGAACGAAGCCTGATGACATGAGTACCCTTGCATCAGGATCAATTTTCCTGAGCTCCGCGAATGTTTCAATTCCGTTCATGCCCGGCATTGTAAGGTCAAGCAGAACAAGGTCTATCGATTCATGTCTCACGGCGAATACTTCAACCGCCTCTGAGCCGTCGGACGCGGTTATAACGCTGTAGCCGCAGTCTTCAAGAATGTCCGACGCAAGTTCCCGTATAACCGGCTCGTCATCAATAACAAGTATTGTACCGCCGCCCGTATATGATATTTTTTCGCGCGTATCTGCCCTGGCCGGGTCATCTGCATTTACCGCGGGAAGGTACACGGTGAATGTCGAACCTCTGCCCGGTTCCGATTCAACGATGATGAATCCGCCATGAATCCTTATTATGTTGTGTGCCATGGCAAGACCCAGTCCTGAACCTTTAATGCCGTGTTTGGTGGAATAGAAGGGTTCAAAAATTTTTCGCAGCCTGTACTCTTCGATTCCCACACCTTCATCGGAAACGGAAAACGACCTGTAATTGACAGCCGGTGTGGCTTCGACATATATGCGCGAAAGTTCGTCCCCTTTTTTCAGTTCATTCACCTCTATTGTAAGATTGCCGCCATATTGATGTTCATCGGATCGCATTATGGTCATGGAGTGCGCCGCGTTTATGCAAAGCGTAAGCATTACCTGTTCAATCTGGTTAATGTCTGCGTTTACAATCGGCGGCCTGTCTGAGGTGATTGTGCGTATCTTTATGGACTTATCAAGGCTGCTCCCGCATATTTTTTCAACATTCTTAGCGATATGGTTAAGGTCAGTAATGGTGAATTCAACCTCCTGCCGCATCGAGAGTGCAAGAAGCCTGGTTATTATCGCTGCCGCGCGGTTTGATGAGTTTTCAATTATATCAAGGTACCTTGTGATGTTCCTGACTGAGGCTTCGGGAAGTTTTTCTCCGGAGATCTTTTTTTTCATAATCGAAGCAGCGCCAAGTATCCCGCCCAGTACGTTGTTGAATTCATGGCCGAGGCCTGTTGAAATGGTGCTTACGATCTCCATCTTCTGTGCCTGTCTCAGGTTTTTTTCGGCTTTTTCGAACAAGGTTATGTCATCAATCCTGATCGCTGCTGCTACGGATTCAAGCCCGGTAACAGGAAATATGGTGATGTCCATGTAGACCTTCTCTTTTCCGGTAAAGACCTGTTTCTTGAATTCACAAAGTTCATTGCGCGAGAGGGCCTCGAAGAATGAATCGCTGTATTTGCCCAGTTCCGGTATCATGTGCCATATTGGCCTGCCCTCTGCGTCCCCGACTTTAATTCCCGTGAACTGCTCTGCGGCCCTGTTCCATTCCGTCACCCGCGCGTTCATGTCTACGGCTATGATAATTGAAGGCATTGAGTCTATAATGCTTTTAAGGTAAATCCGCATGCCTTCAAGTTCAGACTGGCTCTCCCTGAGCTCCCTGATCGAATCGTGCATAAGGCGTGTTTTTTCAAAGAAGGTCGAATAGAGCGTGTCAAATTCCCTGATCCTGTAGAACAGGCTGTTGTGTATTTCCGGTTTGCTGTTTAAATCCCAACCGGAGAGCATGTTAATAAATTTTTCCAGCGGGCGGATTATTACTATAAAGAGAAGCAGCAGGCGCAGTGTGATTAACGTAACCAGAAGTATGACAAAATAAATGATATACTTACGGGTAACTTCAACTGAACTGAATACCGAAGATACAGGGGTAAGCAGAACAATAATGCCGTCGATTGAACGGTTGAACTTCTTGGTTATAAAGTACTCCCTGTCAAGTGTGATGGTCTTTTCGGTATCATCGGGTAAATTTTCAAGCGCCAGCCTGTCACGCGAGGATGCAAGGACTTCACCATCGACCGATGCAAAGAGTATTACATCGTCCCTGTAGCCGGCAAAAAATGCAAAATCAAGGGAAAGCTTCGAAAGGGGTACCCGGCCTGCCAGAATACTGTTTCCCTGCCGTGAGGCTATGTAGAGGCTGATGTTTCCGTTTTTTCCGGATTTAAACATTCCTGAGTGACGAATTTCCGGAGTTTTCATGCTCCTGAAAAATTGAGCGGCGGTTGTATCGCTGAAGTCATATCCGGCAGAGATGGTGCTGCCGGGGTCTTTAAGCAGTACATGGCGTACAACAAGGCGGTTATCAAGGGTAAATATATCGGCAAAGTCGCTCATTAATCCGACAGCCCCGCTCTTGTTCCCGATGGAGCAGAAATGTTCAAATGTTCTTTTTTTTCTTTCAAGGAATATATCAAGAAGTTCCGATGTGCGGCTTATCTGGTATATCCTGTTTTTTATAAAATCCTTTCTGACATGATTTTTAACATGATAATATACGAGTATCATTATCAGTATCATAAGGAGCATGGTTACGGTTTCGGATATGGTGTACAATCTGCGTGATGTGCGCATCGCTTTCACTTACACGTTTTAATAAATAATCGGAAGGAATAAATTTTTTTCACCATTGACGTCCATGTGTAAATTGATATATGACCTGTATATAAGGCTGCAGCTTAAGGTTTTATTCAGCTTTAACAACAAGTTATAGTGAACAGGATTCGATTTCAAAAAAAGATTGAGAAAATAAGGTTTTTGCATGACATTTTTTATGTTCATTGGGTTTTTAACAGATTGAATTCTGAGGTTTTTTTACGAAGATGGTATCCGGTCAAAGCCGGCGGAGGGGGAGATGAAAAAAATATACATTATTGGGCACAAAAATCCCGACATGGATTCAGTAGTTTCTGCCATTGCATACGCGGAACTCAAAAGAGCGGAAGGAGATATTAATATTGTTCCGGCACGCGCGGGTAAGATAAATATTCAGACAGCGTACGTGCTGGACAGGTTCGGCATACCGCACCCTGAGTTTCTAAGCGATGTTATACCCAGGGTAAAGAACCATATGAGCGGCGAACCTGTAACCATATCCCATGACACTCCGCTCTGGGAGGCAATGCAGATTCTGACAACCAACCGGTTCAGGATGCTCCCGGTTGTAGACGAAAACAACAGGTACATCTCGTCACTTCATTTTAACGCATTTGCCCAGAACCTTCTGAAAAAAATTGACCCTCAGAAAAACAGCATAATACAGACCTCGGCTCTTCACCTTATGAGAGCTCTGCGCGCAGACGCGGTAGTTGAGAGGAACATGGATGAGCTCTTCAGCGCACAGGTTATTGCGGCCGCATCTGAAGTGGAAACACTCCGGGGATTTATTGACATTATGCCTGCTGACAATTCGGTCGTTATAGTTGGCGACAGACTGGACATCCAGGAATACGTTATCAAAAAAAAGATAAGGCTGCTTGTCGTTGCCGCTGGGACTGTTATTACCAGTGAGATCAGGGATCTTGCAGAAAAAAATAATGTTACAGTGCTCACTACTCCGTTCCATACTGCCAGTGCTTCATGGCTTGCGCTCCATTCCACCCCCGTGAGGTTTGCCGGTGACACCAACCTTAAACCGCTGAACGCCGATGACTACATAAAAAACATCAGCGAAAATTTCAATGACTCGGAGTCCAAGTCGTTTCCTGTTGTTGATGAACAGATGAATGTGGTGGGTGTACTTACGCACGGTGACCTTATGAAGGAGCCCAATACAGGGCTTATACTGGTTGACCACAACGAGTTTACCCAGGCTGTTGACGGTGCCAGGCATGTTAGGATACTTGAGATAATCGACCACCACAGGCTTGGAAATGCTCCAACCGCATATCCCATAACTTTTATAAACAGGCCCGTGGGTTCTACGTCAACTATTATTGCAGGCCTGTACAGGGATCACCGTGTGCCGGTACGCAGGGAAATCGCAGCGATACTTCTTGCCGGTATACTCTCTGATACACTGATACTGAGATCCGCAACTACAACACAGGCGGACATAGACACAGCCGAGTACCTGTCTCACATTACGGGCCTTCCAGTTGAAGAATTCGGTGCAGACATGGTTTCTGCGGCATCGGTTATAAGCAGCAAGCCCGTTGATGAGATTGTATCAATGGATATGAAGGAGTACAACGAGGCACGGGTGAAGTTCTCCGTGAGCCAGGTAGAGGTGAATGATCCCGATGAAATAATGGACAGGTCTTCAGAAGTATTAAAACACCTTGGAGAACTGGTGAACCGGAACGGCATGCTTTTCAGTTCGCTTCTTGTAACTGACCTTAACAGGCTGAGCAGTTATTTCTTTGTACGGGGGAGTGATGATTTTATCAGAAGAATCGAATATCCAAGGCAGAGCGATGGGATATATTTTCTTAAAGATGTGCTCTCAAGAAAGAAGCAGCTGATGCCCTATATTTCAGAGATAATAAAGAAGATATGAAAAGGCTGTTGTAAGATACTCCTTTTCTCTTGACAATTGCTATGTATTCTGTATAATAAAAGGTATAGTACCGGTTTAAGTCCGGCCGGTATAAATAAATCTGCGGAGGAGCAACATGCGTAAAGTTTTTACTGCTGTATCAGCACTGATAATACTGGCTGCGGGATGTGCGACAGAGATGAGCTTAAAGGATGCATATGTATTTAATCCTGCATCACATAATGAAAGCAAATATCCCGTTAATGCGGTTGTTACTGGTAAATATGTATCGGGCAGTGTAAAGCTTAAAGAGGATATTGTTGACATCTACATAAAGGACCTTGAGGGTGCAAACCTCTTTGCCAATGTGGACAAAAAGTCCCCCACCAGAGCTGACATTTCCATTGTTGTAGATTTTACTGATTATAAAAAAAATGGCAAACCCGGAATCGAAATGAGCGTCATTATAAAACAGATACCTGAAAACAAGCTTATATACAGGAACAGCTTCAGGCAGACAGGTTCCGATGACAGTTACAGCAGGGCTGATGATTTTGCCTTGCTTCTGAAAAAGGTTATTGGTGAATCGATTGCCGACCTTGACCGGAAATTTGAACAGTTCCGGGAAGAGGGTAACCTTCCCAATCATAACTGGGATAAATAGATTCTAACAGAACTCGACAATGCCGGTTTAATTAACCGGCTTTTTTGTGAAGCGTTATTTTTTAAGGCAATGTGCTATACGGGATTCTGAGAGCTTATGAACGCGAAGAGGGGCGTGCAGATATGGGGCGCGACCGAGAATGCGAAATACCCGATACCTGCACCTGCAAGAACATCACTCGGGTAGTGAACCCCAAGGTATATCCGGCTGACGCCTGTCATGGCGGCAAGAATAAAAAGTATCAGGGCTGCCTGCGGAAAGCTCTGTGATAAAACCAGCGCCATTGTTATGGCTGCACACGTATGGCCCGAGGGGAATGAATTGTTGTTATTAAGGGGTCTGTAAGCCCTTGCGCCTGAGAGTGCAAGACACGGCCTTGGCCTGTTGATGAGCCATTTGAACGCGTGAACAAATATCTGGCCGGTCAGCAGCGATCCTGAAAGGTAAAAAAAGAGTGCAAGGCTGTCGGGAGTATTACGCATAAGTATTGCAAAGAGTATCACAATGGCTGCAATGGCGGATGCGGTAAAGCTCATGGCCCTCATAAACAGATCCAGGAAAGAACAGCTTATTTTGTGGTTTATAAGCGTGAAGAGTTTTACTTCAAATTTTCTGAATCCACTGCCAAGGGTTAATAGATGCTGTTTTGCTGCTGTCATTTTTTTGTAAGTTACCTGTGTTATTATCTTTAAGAGTATTATCCGGTTCCGCAGCGCCATTGTTGTGTGGATAGACTGAGTGTCAATAAAATAAGATCTTTCTGATCCGAAAAAACACTGTTTATACCCCGGGAATTGCCTGAGGCGTGTAACCAGACTGAACAAGGACCGTCAATTATGGAACATCATGTTGAAATACTGAATAAAGCTGCGGGGATCTATTATGTCAGGGTAAAATGGCTCTGCGGTCTATCATTTCTTTCATCAAATGCCTTTATCCTTAACACTGCGCCTGAAAAGGGCATACTTGTAATTGATACGGGCTGCAGCGGGAGCGGCAGAATAATTACAGATGCCATAAGGGAAGCCGGCCTCTGTCCCGGCGACATCAGCGGGATTGCTCTGAGCCACTGGCATAAAGACCACACCGGCGGTGTTTCGGAACTTCTTTCAATAGCTTCTGCCGAAGGGGCTTCGGGCATAAAAGTTTTTATTCATAAAGATGACAGCATATATTTTCCGGGCGGCAAGGGAGCCTTTATCCGGTTCCATCCTTTTTTGAAAATACCTCTTTATCATTCCCCCGGTGAAATTCCATCGGTGGATCAATGTGAATTTGTAATGCTTGATCACACATCGGGGGTGAATCCCCTGGCCGGTTGGGGCCTTGAATTTATTCACGTGCCGGGCCATACACCGGGGAATATCTCTTTTTATCACAGGGAAACAGGATCACTCTTCAGCGGAAGCGGTCTTGCAATGATTGACCGCAGCAGGGTGGGCATACTTTCGGTGTTCAGCGACAGGGAGGAGCAGGTCAGGTCTGCACAGAGGCTGATGCGGATGGATTACAGATACCTTTACCCTGCGCATCTTCACATCAGAAAAGATCCGATCCCGCCGGAGAATAGAGTCAGTATAAGTGCAAAGAGTGTTATGGACAGGATTAAAGGGATACTGCCCCTGTTCAGGTACGGCTGAACGTATGCGATCAGCCGATATGTTCGAAGAGTATTTTTAAACCGATAAATACAAGGATAGCTCCGCCGAGTATTTCAACTCTGCGGCCCAGTATGTGCTGAAGCCTGCAGCCCATGCGCACACCGGTTAAACTTATGACGAATGTAACGGCACCGATTATTGCAGCGGGAATGGCAATGGGGTAATTGATAACAGAAAGGCTTAAGCCCACGGCAAGAGCATCGATGCTCGTCGCTACTGAAAGTATAAAAAGTTTTTTGTATCCCAGGTCCTTCTGAATTTCACAGGATTCACCTGCTCCATAATCCTTTACCCCTTCAATGATCATTTTTATTCCTATTATCGCAAGCAGAGTGAAGGCAATCCAGTGGTCCCATGCGCTGATCAGCTGTTCGAAAAGTTGTCCCGAAAACCATCCCGCAAAGGGCATCAGGGCCTGGAACGCGCCGAAAAACAGGGCAATGGTAAACATGTTCCTTAATGACATTTTTACAGGTGAGCAGCCGTAGGATATTGATACTGCAAAGGCGTCCATGGCAAGGGCCAGGGCAATTCCGAAGATAACAGGGTATGACATTTTGCACTTCCGTGATAATTATTCCAGAAACACCTTCTCCATGGAGGGGATTTCCAGGTCTGCGGGAATATCCTCTGCGCAGAGCGCGAATTCCGGCGAGATCTCGATAAGGCGTACAGATGGCGGAATTTTTATGCCGCGCGACAGTATCCATTTTCTGAACAGCCCTTGCATAAGTTCATGGGCAGTGTCAATGGAATCGGGACCCGACGTGTTCTTTACCGGAGCAAATTCCTCCTCTCTGGGTGTTTCAAGGAGTATATTTTTTTTTGAAAGTGGGAGCGCGTCAAACACAAATTTTTCGTACTTGTAGCCGTTTATCTCTGCGGGTACGCCGTTTATAATTGCAGGTATTTTTTTCTTCGCAGTGTGGTAGGGGAGCGAAGGCCCCTGGCTGCCCGTCAGGTTTTCTATAAATTTAAGGCTGAACAGGTGAATGGCCGGGTTGGCTGCTGAGAAAAAGAGTTCACCATCAGCCCCCTTCATGGCAGCCTGCTCCTCCGTAAGGTCGGAGTATTCGACTATGCCCGTACTGCCGCTGCCGAAAGTAACAAATACCCCGGTCTTTTCATCGGGGCCTGCTTTTTTAAGCGCTTTGCTGGATACATCGGCAGACTCGAGTATGTGGAACCCGGTGAATACGGGATCGATTATTTTTACCAGGGGATTGTCAACCTGAAAGTAAGATATTGTTTCTATCCCTTTATGCTTCATCGTGGCAAGCGCGCCCGATGTTCGCAGTGCGGTAAGGCTTCCACCGTGGCCGTCAGGATTCATAAATATGCGGTTTTTTTCGGATAGTATAAGTTTGCCTTTAAGGTCAAGCGAGGGAATCATGTTTTGTGTAAAAAAATGTACATTGACGGGGTCAAGCCCGAAGTAGCTCTGCTCGCGGAAAAAAGTTTCTGTCTCGTGATGGTTGTCTCGCGAAGTCATTATAAAGAATGGTATTACCGTGCCATACTTTTTCTGTGATGCCCTTATTTTTTCCGAATGAAAGTGGAAGAGAGTTTTGCCCGAAACGGGTCCAGCGGGAAATTTTCCCTTCGGGCCGTCGTATCCCAGACGTGAACCCTGGCCTCCGGCAACAAGAAAGGCTGCGACTTTACCGGCGCGTATGTGAGCCTCACCAGCTTTGTGTGCCTGTCTGAATTTTTCATGCTCTGAAGCGGTTGAAGGGAGCTTGATAAATGGTGCAGGCTTGAAATCGGTTATGCGCCCATCGTGGGTGTGGGCGTATACCTGTTTAATGAGGTCATAATCTATACCGGCAAGGTCGTCAAGTAGTTCCTTTTTTTCTGATTCAAGGAGGCTGTTCCAGTATTCAAACACATGCTCCTGTTTGTGGGCATAGACCTTTTCAATTACCGGTTCGTAACCTTTAAATGTAACCATATTGATGTTCCCGCTGCTCCCGGCCCGGGCCGGTTTTTATAGTATAAATTATTCTTATAAAATAATAATACAAAAACGCCTCGTGGTAAAGAAAATGTAAACTGTTTAATTTTTACATTGCAGATGCTGCAGCTTGCGTTTCTGCGAGTCAGGGAACTATGTTATATTGCGTACAAGCCATGAAACCGGCACGCGCAAGGTGTTGACCCCGTAAAGAGATGTAAAAAAATACTTGTAGCTTGAAAAGGAATCTGGTCATTGTAGTTATTCCGTTACAGGAGATGACAATGCAGAAATCCATCGAAAAAATCAATACACTGACCGAGTCGTTCCCGTACATTAAAGAGTTCAGCGGCAAGACCGTTGTTATTAAATACGGAGGTCATGCCATGACCGATGAGGCGCTGAGGCTATCGTTTGCCAGGGACATGGCTCTGCTGAAGCTTGTGGGGATAAACCCGGTTGTTGTGCATGGTGGCGGGCCGCAGATAGGCACGCTTCTTGAGCAGCTGGGGATCAGGAGCGAATTTGTCGACGGCATGCGCGTGACTGATAATGCCACAATGGATATTGTTGAGATGGTGCTTACAGGCAAGGTGAACAAGGAGATTGTGAACAACATACACATAGCCGGGGGAAAGGCTGTGGGGATTTCGGGCAAGGACGCGGGCCTTATTACCGCGAGAAAGATGTTCCACGATGACAAAGGTGCCAGGGTTGACATAGGGCTTGTGGGGGCCGTGGAGCGGATTAATCCTGAAATTATCAGAATACTTGAGAAGGACAGGTTTATACCTGTTATTGCGCCTATCGGTGCTGACTCAGCGGGGATTACATATAATATTAACGCGGATATTGCAGCAGGTAAGATAGCAGAGGCCCTGAAGGCAGAGAAGCTGATTCTGCTTACCGATATTCAGGGAGTGCTGGTAAAGGGTGAGCTCGCTTCATCAATAAAGGCTGCTGATATTCCGGAGCTGATAAAGTCAGGTGAAATAAAGGGGGGGATGATTCCCAAGGTTAACTGCTGCGTTGAGGCGATCGAGTCCGGAGTGCACAAGACTCACATTATTGACGGCCGAGTTGAGCATGCAGTCCTTCTTGAGATTTTTACCGATAAGGGTGTGGGGACTCAGATAGTTTAGCGGTTAAAATGCCATCTCACCGAAGAAGGGAAATGCAAACCAGAATAGCCAGAAGAATAAGAGGAAGTTAAAACAGAGATTGGTCATGTAAGATGGCACTTTATAATTTCTGTAAAACAGCCACAATAGGGCACCAATAAATACTACATTTATCAATATCGAAATATAAACAAATACATCCCCCTGGTATTTAAGGCCAGGCTTGATGGACAAAAAATAATAAACAAATTCAGAAACCAGTATGGCAAAAAAAAGGATTAGCGATTTAACAGGTATTTTAGCCGTTGCTTTAAAAACTTGAATATTATAGAGATAAAAAAACAAAGGTATAAAACCCGCCAGGGCTGTCATGAATATTGTGATTTCGATTTTTTGAGCAAAGACGTCTGTTAATTTTAATTGAATCAAAAAAAGCAAGGTGGATTGATCCAAGAAATACCGGGGATGGATTTTAAATATGCTCATGACTAAAATTACAAACAATAATGGTATATTCAGAAGTATCCCCAAAATTAATGGCAGGTAAGCTGTTTTTTTAAGTTTCATTTTATTTTAAACCTGAAAAATT
>JAAYBQ010000023.1 GCA_012730035.1 Spirochaetota bacterium | reverse complement strand
TATCGGTTGCCACAAGTACAATAACTTCATGTGGTGATGGTTTCAGCGGTGTAAGGTACGGCAGTGAAGGCAGGGGAATAAAAATTAAGGCTGATGATGATGCCGGTACACTCTCTGGTGTCAGTGTGGAACAGTGTACGGTTGAATCAAGTGAAGCAGGAGTTTTTGTATCCGGAAATACTGACGATGTTATTATCAAAAGATGTAAGTTTGCTTCAAACGGGTACGGGGTTGTTGCTTATGATGTCCAGGCATCATCGACGTTAAAGATTGCAGTACAATCATCATTGTTCTTGGCGAACTCGATTGGATTTGGTTTCCATGTGGCTCATGGTAACGGGTTTGAGCTATATAATAATACTTTTATTGATAATACACTCTGTGGTATTGGTGTTTCAGCCCATTCCGGTATAGCAAAAATTAAAAATAATATTTTATACTCATCAAGTGTAGTCAGACAGTTTGAATCTATAGCGCTTACCAGTGCCGAAATAAATTACAATTGCTATACATCCGGAGCTGGTTTTATCAGATACAATTCAACTGATTATAATGATCTGGCGGCCTGGGATGATTTGGGATTTGATTTAAACAGTACGACAGATAGCCCTGATCTTGATTTAAACTTCAGGCCGGGTGCAGATGCAGTGTGTCGTAATGGTGGTGTCCTTATTCCGGGAGTTGCTACTGACTATTATGGCGATTCATTTAAAAATCCACCGACAATCGGAGCTGTTGAATACTAATTGACAATTCCACA
Source organism: Spirochaetota bacterium (assembly GCA_012730035.1). Taxonomy (GTDB): domain Bacteria; phylum Spirochaetota; class UBA4802; order UBA4802; family UBA5550; genus JAAYBQ01. The sequence continues at coordinate 7,641 of JAAYBQ010000023.1, read as the reverse complement.
CAAATCCATACCGTGAGATCAACCTGTTGTGTTTTATTACATCGGGTCGTAACACGGGATTGATCAATCGGAAAGACTTTCTGATACACCGGTGGATTCCCGCCTTCGCGGGAATGACATTGTAAACAGGCACTATTCTCTTTAACTTCAGGCTGGTAAATATATGGAAAAACAGAGAAAAATCACACTGGCAATACTTATCATGCTTGTGCTCATATCCATAATAGCGGTTGTTGACATTAGCACGCGTGTTGAAAAAAAACGTTCTTTACAGGCGGGGCTGAACATGATGGCAACCGGGCCTGGTGTGGCAATAGTACGCATTGACGGGCCCATTGAACTTACAGGTCCCGCGGGCTTTATGGGCAGGCCTTCAGGCGCAGAGGCAGTTGTAAAACGTCTTGCCGATATTGAAAAGGACAGCAACATAAAGGCGGTAATAATCCGCATAAACTCACCGGGCGGTACAGTGGCCGCGACCCAGGAGATATACCACAAGATCATTTCCATGCGTAAAAAAAATATCACTTTTGTCGCTTCCATGGGCGACATAGCCGCATCAGGCGGATACTATATTGCTTCAGCATGCAACTACATTGTTGCAAACTACGGCACTATAACCGGTTCCATCGGTGTTATAGCCTATTCACCCAATCTTAAGAACCTTATGGACAAATTCGGCATAAAAATGAACGTCATAAAAAGCGGTAAGTACAAGGACATACTCGCCACTCACCGTGACATGAGCAGTGAAGAGCGCGCACTTCTGCAGGAGATGATCGACCTTTCGTATCATAAATTTGTCAGTGATATTGCACTGGGGCGCAACATGAACCAGAACGACATATACCCCGTTGCCGACGGCCGCGTAATGAGCACCCAGACAGCTCTCAAATATAAACTGATAGACCAGCTTGGAACATTTGACGAAGCCATAAGCAAGGCAAAGGAACTTGCCGGCCTTGATGCCGACGCCCCTGTTTACGAAGAACATCTTTCTCCGTTAAATGAAATATTCAGTTCAATGAACAGCCTTTTTACAGGGCGCATTTTTGAAAGCCGGTTCGTGGATACATCAAACAGGATCGAATACAGGTACATGCAATGAATATTGAAACATTACGTGAACTGGCCTGGACCGATTATTTTTTTTATGCAATAGTCTCACCGCGGGAACTTTACAGGCGTATAAAACAGCATGACAGCGGTATGCTGCAGTTAAGTTTTACTGTTCCGGTTATGGCCGCATTTTTTGATGTCGTGGCACTATCGCTTAATGGAACAGAGTCAGGTTTTTTTTATCACAAGATCAGTTATGGCTGGCTGCTTTTCCTGTTTATTCTTCTTCTGAAAATAGTTGTCTATTCTGCGCTTATTGATTCATCGGCACAGTTTTTTGGATGCAGCGGTAATATCAAGGATACGGTAAGCCTTGTGAATTTCGCAATGTTCCCCGGGCTGATGTTCCTGCCGCTGTTTTATATTATATCAATAGCAGGGATAGCACCTGGATTTTTCTACATCTTTTTGCCATTTCTCTTTTTCTGCTGGTACCTGATTATCCTGACTCTTGGTGTTTCAGAAATGCACAGCATACAGTCGGGCAGGGCGCTTGCTTTAATTTTTGCACCTGCACTTGTCGCGGGAACCCTGTTGTTTTTTACTTTTATTATTTTTGTATTTTCCCTGGTCGGGTTTATCGCAGGTTAAAGTGATAAAAAAGCTGCCAATAAAGCAGCTTTTTTTATGAGTCAAAATAAGGTCTATCTTGCCTGTTTGGCTTTATCCATAAACCAGAGAGCAACGCCGCCGTCACCTTCAAGTTTAAGCTGTCCACTCTGCATTGCCTGCATGGTCTTCTGCTGGCTCCCGGCCTTGAGTGTTTCAAATGCGATTTTAGCATCCTGCCATACTATGGCTACATCGGATTTTGGTGCAACACCGCCTGCGGTAATCATTTCACCGTTTGTAAAGGTGTAGAACCTTCCTTTTTTGTTATCAGCTGTCTTGATCTGTACTGTGCAGTTTTTCTCGGCCAGCTTTTTTTTGTACTCGGGATCAGACTTGGCTTTTTTCTTTATCATCCTTCCGAGCAGAAATAAAAGTATCTGAAATTTCATTTGTGTCTCCCCCCTTTTATATTCTAACAGAACGCTAATGCGTTCAAGTTGTGCTAAACAAGTTTTTCAACAGCGGCTCTAATTCGGTTCATACCCTCTTTAATGTTTTCATCAGATGTCGCAAAGGATATCCTGAAGTAGTTGTCATCTCCAAAGCCTATTCCCGGAACAACTGCAGTCCTGGCCTCTTCCATCAGGTATGCGCACAGCGATGATGATTTATATTTATCAGGATATTTTTCGATTACTTTTTTCCATCCTGGAAGTTTATAGACGCCATCAACATTAGGGAATACATAAAAAGCGCCTTCGGGCATCCTGCAGCTGAATCCGGGTATTGAATTAAGTTCCTTGACTATGAAATTTCTCCTTCTGTCGAAAGCTATAAGCATGTGCGCAAGAACGGTCTGATCACCCGAGATCGCTTCGATTGCCGCATACTGGGATATTGTTGCAGGATTGGATGTTGACTGCCCCTGAACTGTCTCTATTTTTTTTATTATCTCAGCGTTTCCTGCCATGTAACCAATGCGCCATCCGGTCATGGCATAAGTTTTTGAAACACCGTTTAGCACTATGGTGCGTCTTTTCATTTCATCGGATACATTGGCGATGTTAAAGAATTTGAAACCGTCGTAGATTATTGTTTCGTAAATATCATCGGATATGGGTATTATACCGGTTTTTTCTATAACTTCAGCCAGTGCTTTCAGTTCATCAAGTGTGTACGCTGAGCCTGTGGGATTGGACGGCGAGTTAATCACAACAGCTCTTGTTCTGGGAGTTATTGCATTTTTCAGCTGTTCGGGGGTTATCTTGAAACCTGATGCATCATCAGTGTTTATAAAAACCGGGACGCCGCCTGCCAGAAGCGCCATGTCCGGATAGGATACCCAGTAAGGAGCCGGTATTATAACCTCGTCACCGTCATTAAGCATAATCTGCATAAGGTTGTAAAAAGAGTGTTTTCCGCCGCAGTTAACCGTGACTTCATCAGGGCTATATTCAAGGGAATTGTCCCGTTTGAATTTCATTGTAATGGCTTTTTTAAGTTCGGGTACACCTCCGACTGGAGTATATTTGGTTTTTCCGGATTTTATCGCGCTTATGGCTGCGTCTTTTATATGCTCGGGTGTGTCAAAATCCGGCTCCCCTGCTCCAAAACCTATTACGTCAATTCCTTTTGCCTTTAGTTGGGCCGCCATGGCTGTTACGGCCAGGGTGGGGGATGGTTTTACTTTAAGTATTCTTTCGGAAAAGATCATTTGTTTCCCCAGGATGTTTTATTATTCCGGCAGCGCCGCTGTTGTATAATTTTACTGCCGGTATTAACTACAACGCGTACAGTCTAATCATGTCAGATGGTTGACCGGATAGAAATCAAAAAAATTACATAACTTTGAAATTCACGGTGTCAAGTTTTTTATTAGCAGTTCCCGGTTTTTGAGAGCACTGATGATATTTATTTCTAAAAATACTTTTTAGGGGAATATGTCTTTTATAGGCCACCCGCAGCATAAAGCAAAGGGAGTATTAGCCTTCTGCTCCGCAAAACGGTCAATTAACTAACGTTGAAAAAATAAAATTTTTTTTTGTAAGTCTGATGCGGGTTAATATTAAATAAACAGCGTGTTATTGATTTGCATGCTGAATTAAAAATATATTGACATTACTGAATTGTCTGTATCAGATAAAAAGCGCTCTTATGTAATTTCATATTTATGAGCGGTTAAAGTATAACTAAACGCGCACTTGCAGTTTTTTACAGCGCGCCTGTTCTGTCATAAGTGCGGATTTATTTTCACATGCAGGTTAATTTATGAAGGTAAAACTCTGGGGAGTAAGGGGTTCGTATCCAACGCCTCTTAATTCAAAAGCGATTGAAGAGAAGATAGTCAAAGCCCTGACTTATGCCACACCAGGCGATATATCTTCAGAAGAATCTGTGCGTTCTTATGTATCAACACTTCCTGTGTCAATACGCGGGACTTATGGCGGGAACACAACATCAATTGAAGTCAGAACTTCATCCGATGAGTTACTTGTAATTGACTGCGGTTCCGGCCTGATAGGCCTGGGCCGGGAGTTGATGGCTTCCGAATTCGGCAGGGGTAAAGGGGCCGCAAGCATTTTTCTTACGCATACGCACTGGGACCATATACAGGGCATACCGTTTTTTACGCCATTCTATATAAAGGGGAACAGGTTTAATATCTATTCACCCGTTGACAATATCCAGGAAAGAGTTGAATACCAGCAGGCCCTTACGCATTTTCCCATAACGCTGGACAGTATGATGGCAGGCAAGAGGTTCTTCCATGTCAAAGAGAATGAATCTTTTTATATTAATGACACTAAAATTTTTACCAAGAGTATGCCTCATCCGGGATCTGCCTACGGTATCCGCGTTGAAAATTCAGATGGTGTCTTTGTCTATACCAGTGACTGTGAGTTCGGCATAGACGAGATGGATCACATTCATTCATACGGCGACCTTTTCAGGGATGCAGATGTCCTTGTGTTCGATGCACAGTACACGTTCCAGGAGTCGGTTATTGACAAGATGTCATGGGGGCATTCATCAGCAACAATTGCCATAGACATAGCCATGAGGAATAATGTTAAACGTCTGATCCTTTTTCACCATGATCCGGGGTATGATGACGAAAAGCTGGACAGCGTGCTTCTGAACGCAAAAACATATCTTAACGTGAACAGAAAGATGGCAAACCAGCTGACAATTGACCTGGCCTGTGAGGATATGGTGTTTGATATTAACGCTGATTGACAGTGATATAGTTTGCAGTACACATGCAGTCGCTATAAAGGATTAGTACACCTGCCGCATCATTTAAAAAATGCCCTTATCAGGGCATTTTTGTGTCACGGGGGTAGTTAAGAATCATGTCATTAAGCAGCAGTGAAAGAGACTTCATGTGTTTTACACGGCTATCCTGGTTTATGCCGGGGAGCTTGTTGTAAGAAACTGAAATACCTATCATGCTTGCGTATATGTATCTTGAAAGCGGCCTTGGATTATCTGTAAATTTAAGATTAGTAAAAAGGCTGTCGAGCCTGCTCAGGGTTGCATTCATAACCTCTACAAGAGCCCGGCTTGATGCGTCATTCAGGTTGCCCTGTGACATCAATATTGTCATCATCCTGAAGTAGGTATCGTTTTCGGCAATAAAATCGATGTAAATGTTAAGAACTTTTTTAAGGCTCTCTTCAGGTGAATTTCTGTCGATTATACGCTCAAGAATAGTATTGAATGCACTCTGGGTTCTTACGGCTGCAGCAATCAGTATTGCCTCCTGGTTCGGGAAGAAGCGGTAGATTGACGATGTCGCCATTCCTGCCTCATCGGCAATTTCACGCATGGTTGCTTTGTCAACAGGTTTGGTAGCAAATACCCTTTCAGCAGCATCTATGATAAGGTTTTTTCTGGCTTCCTTTTCCTGGGATTTAAGAGTTTTTAATGTTACTTTTTCGCTCATTATTTAAACCTGTTATTTTATTTTAACTTAACACATGATAATATTATTGCATAAAAAGCAATAAAAAAAAGTTATTCCGGTCATATACGCAAATATTATTCTTTTTTTGAATTATTGTTCACTTTTAAGGCGCTATTGTGACAACATTATGGAGTGTGTTTGGTTTTAGTTATTTTAAAAGATCGGTAACTATCGAAAGAAGGCTGTTGATCTCATAGGGTTTGTAAATTATTGCCAGCGGCCGGGTCATTTCTGCCCTTTGCAGCACGCGGTTATCAGAGAGTGCGGTTATGTATATTACGGGGATTTTCTGATGTTTATGAATCTCCTCAATTACGTCAACACCCGTCATGTCATCTTTCAGGAGTATATCGGTTATAATAAGTCCCGGTCTGTTTTTAATTGCTGATTTTACAGCATCCTCACCTCGTGAAACAACATCAAGTACAGAGAAACCGCAATTCTGGATCGACGCTTTTAGAAATAATCCATGAATCATTTCATCTTCTATAATCAGGATGTTTTTTGATTCCATCTCTTTTCTTCTTTGTTCTCTTTCTTGATAGCGATTTTCCAGGTGAGTCCATCTTTATTGAACACCTGCATTGTTCCGTCAAGTTGTTTTACCAGTTCACGTATTAATTCCATGCCAAGGCTGCCGTCTGTTGAGGGGTCAAACCCTTTCCTGAATCCGGGGCCGTTATCATAGATTTCAATGATATATAAATCATTCTGTTTTAAAACAGATATTTCTATCGCGAGCATCCTTTCCGGAACCATGGCGTGCCTTATTGAATTGGATAGAATTTCATTGAAGATAAGTCCGCATGGAATGGCTGTATCAATATTTACTGCTATGCCTTTACATTCAAGGGTAAAGTTTACACGTTCAGGATCAATTTTGTAGACAGAGAGCAGCCTGTGGTGAAGGGCCAGAACATATTCTTCAATGTTGATATTCTCCAGATCGCGGCTGCTGTATAGTCTCTGGTGAATTATTCCCATCGAATTGATCCTGACAAGGGCACCGTTCAGAGCGTTCCTGATATTCTTGTCACTCTCTTTCATTACCTGCAGGTTTAGCAGGCTGGATATTATTAGCAGGTTATTTTTAATCCTGTGGTTAACCTCATCAACCAGTTTTTCCTTGTCGGCTATGGTTTTAAGAAGTTCAATAGTTCTTTGTTCTATTATATTCTCAAGGTCAATGTTGGCTTTAAGTATGCTGTTTTCGGTGTTCTTGCGCCGCATGGCAAGTCCGAGTATTTCACAGCATGATTCAAAAAATGCAAGAAGGTCATCGTCGATTATATTTTTTCTTTTGTCACAGAGTTGAAGCAGTCCTGTTGTCAGTTCGTCTGATTTGACAGGAATTATGACAATCGTGTTGTAGCCTTCAGCAATACATTGCTGCATGAACCTTCTGCTGCCGGAACTCAGCAGTGCCTGAATATGCGGGTCATCGCTGCTGTTTGACCGGAAGCTTCCCTTCGGTGAATAGCAATTAAGGTTGCGGTCTATCGATCCGTCAATAATCATTCCGCATATACAATCATAGCAATGATCCTGTGTGCCGTGTGACAATTCAGCATCACTCCCTTTGCCCCAGAGGTAACGTCCGGATTCAACAAAATCACTGGAAAAACCTGCAGATGCCACAATGGGAAAGTCATTGAACAGTTTCAGGCGTAGAGCCATCGCATCGATACCCGTGCGGGACTGCATGCCCTGTAGCATTAAGCTTATAAAATCATCTTTATTGTCGCATGTATTGAAAATCTTCATCATCTCGAAGAGAAGTTCATGCTTCCTGAATTTAAGCGGCGATTTCGCTGTTATATTATCAGTATTCATTGTCAAAGAGAGTTTCCATCCAGTAAATATTAATTCTCCGGGCCGTGCAGGATCTTTATGCCGGTGGAGCATTTTTCCGGGATCTGCAGTTAATATTGCAGCAGGATATTCCGGTTAAAAATTGAAAAATATCAGTAAGTATTGCTTAAAAAACCTATAAGTGTAATATG
>JAAYBQ010000221.1 GCA_012730035.1 Spirochaetota bacterium | reverse complement strand
TATTTTTCCATTGAATTGTAAACGTACTCTGCAATGTCAAAAGTTGTGAGGTTCTGAATATCAAGCTCTGATGCACCGTCAGAAAGCATTGTAAGACAGAACGGGCACGCTGTACAGATCTTTGTCGCACCGCTTGCCTGAGCGTCTTTTGTTCTGAACTGGTTGATCCTTGTTCCAAGATGCTCCTCAATAAACATTCTCGCGCCGCCGGCACCGCAGCAGAAACTTGTTTTGTGGTTGCGGCTCATTTCAACGTATTCAGTCCCGGGTATGGCCTTGATAACGTCGCGCGGCTGAGCATATATCTCGTTGTACCTTCCAAGGAAGCATGAATCGTGATATGTGATCTTTTCAGCAAGGGCTTCTTTAAGTTTAATCTTTCCGCTCTTCACGAGATCAGCAATAACTTCTGTGTGGTGGTAAACTTCAATGTTGTACTCAAGGGGATTCCCCTCTGCATCCATACCGACTTTCGCAAACTTGGCATATTCTTTCTTAAGCATGTTGTAGCCGTGGGGACATGTTGTTATTATCTTCTTCACGTTGTATGCTTTAAAAGTAGAAAGGTTCTGTGTTGCAAGTGAATGGAAGAGGTATTCGTTACCGCCCCTCATTGCAGCGTCACCACAGCAGGCTTCTTCAGCGCCCAGAATGCCCACTTTAAGACCGGCTTTCTTCATTATCTGGAGAAGAGCAATTGCAACCTTCTGGCTTCTCTTGTCATAAGACGCAGCGCAGCCTACATAGTACACATAGTCAACTTCCGGGTCTTCGGCAATTGTCTTAACGCCCAGGTCTGCAGGGAGCCATGCGCCCCTTTCAGCGAACGCAAAACCGTACGGGTTAAAGTTTGTTTCCATGTTCATAAAGGTTGTCTGGAGCTCGGGCGCCATATCACCTTCCATGAGAACCTTATATCTTCTCATGTCGATCATCTTGGGAACATGCTCGATGTTAACCGGGCAGACCTCCATACAGGCACCGCAGTTTGTACATGACCAGAACTCTTCGGGCTGAACAAATCCTGAACCTTCAGAATCATCACCCATAAGGGCTTTAGTCTCAAGGGATGCCTTGTCCTCGGCGAGCATAAGCTGCGGAATGCGGTCATCCATAGCATCCTTAACATCATTTATCATCTTCTTCGGTGAAAGAGGTTTCTCTGTAAGGTAAGCCGGACAGTTATCCTGGCAGCGTCCGCAACGAGTACACGCGTCGCCGTCCATGAGCTGTTTCCATGTGAACTCTTCAACCTTGCTTACTCCGAAGCTTTCTGCTGATTCAAATACTTTAGGATCGATTACAGGAACCGCGAACTTTGTTTTTGAAGATTCGTTGTCAAGGTTCATGTAGTAAATGTTGAGAAAAGATATAAGAATGTGGCCGATCTTGTCAGAAGCAACAAGTCCTATAAAGCTGAATGCTGCGAGCATGTGCACCCACCAGTTTATCCTGTGTCCAATTTCGAGCGCACCGTCACTCATAAGGCCGAAGGGCAGTGCAAGCACATAACCTACGGGTGAAGCAAGCTTTTCAAACTCAGGGAACGCAGTGTACGCGATCCTCATTGATTCGTTAAAGAAACCTGTTACAATGATCAGAGTTATCAGAACAAGCGCAAATGTATCGATAGCTTTTGTATCGAGCCTTGTGGGCTTCATTACATACCTTCTGTAAATGGCCATACCAAGACCTACAAGCACCACCAGTCCGAAAATATCACCAAAAAGGGACCAGATGATGTAGAAATCACCATGGATAAAGTGATAATGGAAGAACAGGCCTGTAAAATCCTCCTGAACAACTATTATCATAGTAACTATAAAGAGCACGACAAATCCGAAGAAAATCGCGCCGTGGAATATACCTGCATACTTCTCCCTGAGCACCTTCATCTGGAGAAACGCATACTTGATAACAGCTATAATCCTCTTTTCCGGGAAATCTGTCCTTAACTGCGGCTGTCCCTGTCTCCATACCTTAACTTTTTTAACAACGGTATAAAGAAGATAAAAAACAGCAGCAAACATGAAAATATAGACTCCCCATCTCATAAAACCATGAGGGCCGCCCACATTAAAATAAAATTCGCGGGTAACCTCTGAAGCTGGCAAGCCAAAAGAACTGGCAATACTCATTTGGGTATCCTCCTAAAAAATATCACTACTATAAAGTTATTTATAGTTGGTTGCTAAATCCCGGCAGGCCCGTTCCGGCGAGGCCTGCTTTTATGATCAATGTATATGTTTATGTCTATTTTCAGTTACGATATGGTATATAAAATGTCAACTCATAAATAATGACTGATTAAGGAATATTTCGGGATGAAAGTAGAATGCCGGGTACATAATTCCGGCATTGGGCGCATCCCGCTGCACCTGCGGGTGTGATTTACTTTTTGATAAATGTAATTATTGTTTACAATATATGCACTTCCCATTGCACCGGGCCGGGCTGCTGGGCGACCCGTAGGATGCGGGAAGTGTCTCCGGAGGCATGGATGCCGTGAGGAGACCTCCGCTGGCGCTCCGGCCCTGCGGGCTAAACCCTGCACATCCCTTGCGCGGTGCAGCATAAACCATTACACTTTCATCAACTTCTGTTTTCAGGGAACCGAATCTCCGCTGCTGTGAATCGGGCAACCGGTTGCCCGATTCAAATTTTCGCTATATTGCCCTCGCCAGGCCTTTCTCAAGAAGTTTCCTGTTCAAAAGAGTTCCCTCCTGAGCTATCCTCACTGCGTCTGTACAATCTTCTTTATAAAAAATATCCGATATATATCTGTCATAAATATCTGTTTTATATGTCTTGATCACAACATGTTCACACCCGCCAAGCTCCCTGCTAACAAAAGACTTCGCCTTCTCCCCCTCTTTGAACTCTATCTCAGGCGTGTCAACACCCCTCAGCCTTATCTTCTGCTTTATCACAGCATCAAAACCCAGGTCAATATTCACAAGCAGGGTATCTCCATCTATTACCTTTTCCACCCTGCCCCTGTATGTATAATTCTTTTTAAGATTCTCCCCTGTTTTTTCAAGAACTTCCGACACATAATACCTGTTATTTCTTTTATCTGTTCTGAATATTTCAATATTCCCGTACTTATCAATGTTATAAATCTTCACTCTTCTCCACACGTTAAACCCGCAGTCTATTATTACTTCTTTTCCGTTATTCAGCAAATCCGGTCTTTCTATCTTCCTGTAGCAATAGAGCTCTCCCCGTTCCACCGGATAACTCTCAATTAAATCGGGATCACCCTCTTTTCTGTTCCGGAACATATAAAGCTCAACCTGTTTCTTAAGCTGAAACCGTGTAAGCTCCTCATCTATCGCCCTCTTTATAAACTCCTCTCTCGTCGCTTCATCTTTAATAGCAAGCAGCATCAAAAACTTGCTCCATTCCAGTTCAGTAACAGGCTGACGCTCCGGGTGTGCCTTAAAAAACCTTCTCATGTTCTTCAGGCTGGTCATTGAAAATCCTTTGCCGTACTTCTTTGTCAGGTCATTCGACAGGCGCTCAATCAGGTATTTGCCGTATCCCGCAGTTGACTGCCTATCCTGTTCTGTTTCGATAATATATTTTCCCGTCAGCCAGTATGCCTTCAGCATAGAATGCTGCGTATCGCCATACAGCCCCGTAATCTCTTTCAAAAGTTTTTCATAAATCTTTTCAGGAATTTCTGCTGTCATTTTCCTGCTGTTCCGGTTTATTATTGCTTAATACTACAGATGTGTTTTTTCATTACATCACATGCTGGTGCTTTCATTGGGTATACTCCTTAACATACAGCTAAGCCGCTCTTGTATAATCAACAAATCCCATTCTAAGTCCTTCAGTTTCAAGTTTTTTCAGAAGAGCCTCTATTCTCCTGGTAGTCTGTATATCAATAAAATCATCACCGCATTGTTCACAAATAAGGGCCGGAACTTTATTGATAACAATAACTGAATCCTCACCGCGATCAATAAGAACATGCGTGGTACCATTCTGCATTTTCCCTTTACATAACGGGCAGTTCATATTTTTCTCCTTCTGGTTTTATAATCACCATCCCATAATTCATCCGAAGGTTCATATATTGTAATAAAAAAATCAATTCCATTTCTGCATCACTGGACAAAACAATATGTAGAGGCCGCCTCCTGAATAACCCGGCAAAAGACAACTCGGATATGGCCTGTCATCCTGATATTTTTCAATAACGCTGCAATCTTCAAGTGCATGTATAATATCATTCGACTCAATTCTTCTTTCAAGCATTCTTGCCAGAGCATGCTTTTAAAATATAATATTATCAAGCTTTGCCGCTTTTTGTGTTTTATCAATCAATTTGTTCAAACCTGTTAAATATCAAAAGGGATATTTTTAAAAAATTAACATATATAAACACTCAATTAACACGTTGTCAAGTCAGATATGGTTTAATAATGTATGGTATGTCACCGTGTTATCAAGCTATATGTCGCAGGGTGCAATTGCGAAATTATTCGCATACCTGCCCGCACTGGCCGGGATATTGCGGTCCGTTTAAGGAACCGCTTTGTTCAGAACGGACTTGTTTGTGGCATGTTAAGTTTCCAGTACATGTATTTAGTCTTATTTCAATTATTTACTTGTTATTTTATCTGCATTGTATAAATTTAATTTAATTTTAACATCAGGAGCAGACATGCCCGAGATAAGCAGATTTTACGGTATTATTGTGAGAATATTTACAGATGATCATACACCGCCGCATTTTCATGCTTACTATAATGAATTTGAAATTCTCATGGATATAGAAAACTTCAGAATACTTGCGGGCAATTTTCCGCCGAAAGCTCTCGCTCTTATAATCGAATGGGCGGCAATTCATAAATCCGAATTGATTAAAAACTGGGAACTTGCATGCAGCAAAAAACCTACTTTTAAAATTGAACCGCTTAAATAGGAGGTGAATATGTATTTTAATGTCATTGATGCTATTTATATAGAAGAATACAGAATTAATTTAAAATTTAAAAACGGTAAAACCGGGATTGTTAATCTTGCTGAATATATTTCAACCGGGGAAGTATTTAAGTCTTTGCAATCTTTAGAAGACTTTAAAAAATTCAGTGTAGATTACGGAACTCTCACCTGGAATAACGGTGAAATTGATATTGCCCCCGAAACTCTATATGAAAAAGCTACGGCCGAAAAAATTGTTTTCGATAAAAATGTTCAAAAAGTAAGTTGAACCCGGCTAGTTTATTATTCGCATCTTTATCACAGATTTTACTTCTGCTTCATTGATCCCTTTTGTGGATAGTCAGTGAGTGGGTAGAACTGCCCCCTTAATCACTTTTGATAGTGGGGGCAGACAGAAAGATTTTTTATATCAATGTCATATTAAAAAAATGTGGCATACCCTACAGTCAATACCAGGGATGAGCATTGCAG
>JAAYBQ010000220.1 GCA_012730035.1 Spirochaetota bacterium | reverse complement strand
TTATATGGCAGAAAAGCTTCAGCGGATGCAGGCCTGATGCAATTGTGCTTTCTGCAGACGGGTATATTCTGGCAACGGGGATGCGCATAACAGAGATGGGTGACGAAAGCGGCGAGTTTATACTGATGAAAATCGACATGGCCGGCAGTGTCATGTGGACAAAAATATTTACAGGAAGCAGCCTGTTTTCACCCTGCATTGTTGTCTGTGATAAAAACGAAAAATCCATTATTCTGGCCGGTGGTGATTACACTTTATATTCCGGTAATAAAATATTCTCAAATCAGCAGGTAATTAAACTGGACAGCACCGGCAAAATAATCTGGGCAAAAATCATAGGAACAGGCAATTATGATACAATCAGGGACCTTAAGGTTACTCCTGATGGCGGATATATAATCATATCAAACAACAGGACCGTTCTTAAGCTGAGTTCCGGCGGAGAACTCAAATGGACCAGGCGCTCAGCATTTGATGTCTGGCTCAATTCAATCGAAGTTTTAAAAGAGGGCGGCTTCATGCTCGCGGGAGAGAAATACAGCGGCGGTGATAATTCCGATGCAGTGATTATTAAGTTTGATGGTGAAGGCAACAGTACCTGGTCACGGGAACTGCACAATGTGACAGGAGGCGGCAACTGGGGTGAAGACAGTCCCGACGATACAATGATGGTATGGGCAAACAGGCAGTATTACGATAAACCGATCTCCATCAGGGCAACACCCGACGGCGGGTATGCTGTTTTCGGCAGGACCAACAAGGTGGCACGCACAAATATAACCCCTCTATATGTCCGGGTAAATTATACAGGCGGCTGGATTATTAAACTTGATGCAAAATGCAATATCTCATGGCAGAAAAAGTACGCTGATAACTTCAGCTATAAATTCCATTCAGGGGACGCCCCGGTTGCTCATATTTATTACACAACAATTGATCTTAAATCATTTGATATGTCTGCCAATGGCGGATTTGTATTAACCGGAGGTATTAAGGCAGCGTCAGGTGATGAAATGACAACCATTATTATGAAAACAGATGGGGATGGCAGGATTGGTGATACCGACCTGAAAATCAGGAATGCCCAGGCCGTGGTAAGGTCGATTGATATTTCGCTCGAAACTTTAACCGGCACTGCCGTTGATTCTTCCGCTTTCAGCAGCAAAGATGATACAGCCGGTTCAATAGACCTTGATCCGCGATTTGTTGTATCGGATTTTTAGATATGGTCATAATAAAAAACCGGCGCGAAGTATATACTATTTACTTAATGCATTTATTCCGCAGCCACATTAAATACTATTCCTGTGAATAACCATCCACAAATTCCGCGAACCTCTGCGCAACAAGTTTCATCTCGTCAAGGTTGGGCAGGAACACAACGCGGAAATGGTCCGGCTTGGGCCAGTTGAATCCTGTCCCCTGCACGAGCATTACCTTTTTCTGTACAAGGAAATCGAGTACAAACTTTGCGTCATCCTTGACCGGGATCTTCACAGTATCTATCCTGGGAAAGATATACATGCCGCCCATGGGTTTAACGCATGATATACCGGGGATCGAATTAAACAGCTCGTAGCAGAAGTTTCTCTGTTCATACAACCTGCCGCCGGGAGCAGTCAGATCGTATATGCTCTGGTGGCCGCCGATAGCTGTCTGCACTGCGTACTGTGCCGGCATGTTGGAGCATAGTCTCATTGATGCGAGTATTCCAAGTCCTTCGATAAAGTCAGCGGCTGCATCCTTTCTTCCTGAAATGACCATCCAGCCCACGCGGAAGCCGCACAGGCGGTGAGATTTTGAAAGGCCGTTCATTGTTATTATCAGCGTTTCATCTGAGAGTGTAGCTGCCGGCGTGTGGGTAATTCCGTCATACAGTACGCGTTCATATATTTCATCTGCAAAGAGCACGAGCTCATTTTTAACCGCGATCTCTACAATTTTTTCAACAATTTCCCTGGGATAAACAGCTCCCGTTGGATTGTTGGGATTGATCATGACTATCGCTTTTGTTCTTGGTGTAATCTTGCTCTTAATATCATCAAGGTCGGGGTACCATAGATTTTCTTCGTCGCACAGGTAGTGAACGGCTTTGCCTCCAGCAAGGAACGCCGCGCCGGTCCAGAGCGGATAGTCGGGCATGGGAATAAGCACTTCATCGCCATTGTTGAGGAGCCCCTGCATACACATGACAATAAGTTCGCTTACGCCGTTACCGATTATAACATCGTCAATGGTTACCCCTTTGATGTTCTTAAGCTGGCAGTCCTGCATTATGGCTTTTCGTGCAGCAAAGAGGCCCTTGGAATCACCATAGGCCTCGGCATTACGCAGGTTTATCATAACATCATGTATTATTTCATCGGGCGCGTTCAGTCCAAAGGCAGCGGGATTTCCCGTGTTAAGTTTTATTATTGAATGGCCTTCACGTTCAAGGCGGGCTGCCTCTTCGACTATGGGTCCGCGGATGTCGTAAAAAACGTTCTCAAGCTTATTAGATTTCTTTATGGGATTCATAATCTCCTCTCTGCTTAAAACAGACATAGATACTTTCATGTAAATGAAAATTGACCCAGATTCAGGCCGTGGGCAAAATTTACAATAAAAAAATAGTCCTGCTGCAAAACTCCGTCTTGCAATGGTCGGTGAGACTGCCTAACCATAGCAGAGAAGTCCCATCGGGGAGTTTTTCAGTGCGCCTCATCCCAGTTGTTGCCTCTGCCTATGTCCACTACCACAGGTACTTTAAGTTTGATGGCATTAACCATTTTTTCGCGCACCATCGCCTCAAGTTCATCGGCTTCGGACTTTTCTGCTTCAAAAACCAGCTCGTCGTGTACCTGCATAATCATCCTTGACTTCATCCGGTTTTCTTTAATTTCATCATTTATGCGGATCATAGCGATTTTGATCATGTCGGCTGATGTCCCCTGTATAGGTGTGTTTATGGCGACACGCACAGCCCCCTCCCTTCTGAATACAGTGGTCGAATTTATTTCAGGGACAGGCCTGCGCCGTCCCATCAGGGTCCTGACGTAACCGTGTTCTTTTGCGAAGGCAACGGTATCGTCGATATATTTGCGGAACCCCGGGTAGGTCTCAAAATATTTTTCGATAAATATTGCAGCTTCCTTCATCCCTATCTCCGCCTGTTGCGACAGGCCGTAAGGTGATACGCCGTAAATAGTGGCAAAATTTATAATTTTTGCCTGTCGCCGCATATCGGGTGTTATGGAATTAATGTCTGCTCCGAATACGGATGATGCTGTCATGTTGTGAATGTCTATACCGTCCCTGAAAGCAGAGATCATGTTTTTATCTTCCGAGTAGTGCGCAGCAAGCCGCAGTTCAATCTGCGAATAGTCTGCCGACATCAGAATAAATCCTTTGTCTGCAATAAATCCCCTGCGGATCTGCCTGCCAAGGTCGTCCCGCACGGGTATGTTTTGTAAATTGGGGTCGGACGATGAAAGGCGGCCGGTTGCTGCAACGGTCTGGTTGTAAGATGTGTGGATGCGGCCTGTCACGGGGCTGATCAGTTTCGGCAGTGCGTCAATGTATGTTCCCTGAAGTTTGCTGAGGGTCCTGTACGTTATAAGTGAGTCAATAATTTCATGCCTGCCCTGAAGTCCCTCGAGCACCTGTATGTCTGTTGAAAAGCCGGTCTTGGTCTTTTTAAGGGGCTTAAGGCCCAGTTCGTCAAAGAGTATAGCCGAAAGTTCCCGCGTGGAGTTTATGTTGAACTCCCTGCCTGCAAGCCTGTATATGTTCTTTTCTACCTTAACAATCTTTGAAAGGGTCTCTTTCCTCATGGCCTCAAAGTGCGCGGTGTCTATGCGAACTCCGGTGTACTCCATCCCGGCCAGTACCTGCAGCAGCGGCATCTCTATGTCGCGAAAGAGATCGGTAAGTTCATTTTGAACTATCTTCGGGCCAAAAAGGGTGTACAGCCTGAAGGCAATGTCTGCGTCCTCAATGGCATAGTCCGACAGCCTTTCAAGAGGAACCTCGGTTATGGGAACAGCACTCTTGCCGACGCCGACCAGTTCCTTGAAGGTGATGGTCTTATGCCCCAGGTAGTACTCGGCCAGGTCGTCAATGTTGTGGCGGCGTTCTGAGGGATCTATAAGGTATGATGCTATCATGGTGTCAAAGTCTATGCCCAGGAGTTCAATTCCTGCGCGGCGAAGAACCATAAGGTCATACTTTATGTTCTGGCCTATCTTTTTTATCTTCGGGTCCTCGAGAAGCGGCTTAACAAGGGGAATAGTTTCTGACGGGTCCGGGTAATCGTCACTGAACAGGCCTTTGCTCTGAACCGGCAGGTACCATCCTGCATTTTCGGCTATCGAAAATGACATACCCACAAGGTTCGCCTCTACCGGCAGCAGGGAATCGGTTTCTGTGTCAAAAGATACGATCCCCGCCGCAGAAATCTCATCGATCATTTTCTGCAGGTCTGCAAGGGTGCGTATGGTAATATATTTTTTCGGTTTAACGCTGACCGGTTTATTTGCATCGGGTGAAGATGCTGTCGCAGCGCCCTGAAAGAAGTCCCTGGCGACAGAGGCCATCTCGATTTTATTAAAGTATTCCGAAGCAATGGAGGGATCTATCCCTTTAAACGTGAGAGTGTCCAGTTCCAGATCAACGGGCACGTCGCAGCGTATGGTCACAAGGTCGCGGCTCAGGTATGCCATATCCTTTCCTGCTTCAAGGAGTTCCTTTGTTTTTCCTTTAAGTTCGTCTATGTGCTTATAAATATTGTCCAGTGTTGAATAATCAGTTATGAGCTTAAGAGCTGTTTTCTCGCCGACACCCTTAACTCCGGGGACGTTGTCCGAAGCGTCGCCAAGCAGTGCCATATAGTCTATGATCTTATCGGGTTCAAGCCCTGTCTTGTTTACAATTGATTCATGGTCATATATCTCGTATTCTGATATTCCCTTAGATGCCGCGTATATCTTAACGTTCTGCTTCAGAAGCTGGTACGCGTCCTTGTCCCCTGTTACAAGGTAGACTTCAAGTTTGTCAGACGGGCACTTTTCGGCAACTGTTCCAAGTATGTCGTCAGCCTCGTAGTCGTCAGATTCAAGTATGGGAATACCCAGGGTGGCCACCATGTTCTTTATTTCCGTAATCTGGCTTCGCAGGTCATCGGGCATCTTCTGCCTGTTAGCCTTGTACTCAGTGTATAGCCTGAACCTGAAGGATTTAACAGGCGGATCAAAGGCGACAGCAAGGTAGTCCGGGGACTGCTCGTTAATCAGTTTCAACAACATGCGCGCGAAACCGAAAATCGCCGATGTGTTCTGACCGCTTGAATTCATGAGCGGATTTTTGATAAAGGCGTAGTACGCCCTGTAGCACATTGCGTGGCCGTCAAGCACAAAAAGTTTCTTTTTCATTGCAGTACCATTAGTTATCTGATAATTAATTAACATTGGATCATGAAATACTTAAAGCGGCACATCATTTTTTATTTTTTTTAAAATATTTTCAATGTTAATTCTGTAATAAATTTACACATTAAGAGGCACTATTCCTCCCGCCGCCGAAGGCGGCGGGAGGAATAAAGTCACAATATTACACTAAAAAATATTTTCAGGAATCAATACTGAAATATTTTTAAACTGGAAGCCGCTATTTTTTTGAGGAATAGGCTTGAAATTTAATGATACCGGCTCAAAATCCGGTTATTTTTTAAGGATAGCCGGGCTGCGGCACAATACCACTTTGAAGCATTATTTTATTGCAGTTTTCATTATAAGCCTTTATTCAGTGTCAAGGTGCGCTTATGAAAAGAATAATGATTTTTGCACCACACCCCGATGATGATATACTGGGGTGTGGCGGCAGTATTGCAAAACACACAGGCCGGGGCAACGAGGTGATCACTGTGTTTATGACCTCCGGGGAATCCGGGAGCCTCTCCTGTCCCTGCGATGAACTTATGGCAATAAGGGAGAACGAAGCACGGCAGGCATCTTCCTGTTTAAATGTAAAAGAGACAATATTCCTCAGAAATCCCGACGGCTACCTTGAATTCAGCCGTGATAACCTTGAAAGGATCGTCAGCCTGATCCGCTCACATAAGCCTGATACTGTATACATTCCGCACAATCTTGACGCTAATGATGACCATCGTGTTACATGTAAACTTGTACTCGATGCCTGCCGCAGGGCGGCAGGCCCCTGGTTCCGGGAATGCGGTAAAAATACCCATGAGGTCAGGACCATCCTGGCGTACGAGGTCTGGACACCGCTGCAGCAGGTCTCATTTGTCGAGGAGATTACCTCCTGCATGGAACAGAAGCTTGAAGCCCTGCGGATGCATGCGTCACAGATTAAGTATATCCGGTATGACGAGGCTGTCATGGGGCTCAACCGGTATCGTGGTATTATGAGCGGCAAAGGAGACTACTGTGAATGTTTCCAGTTGTTAAAAACCGGGCAGGATCTGTTGTGAACGGATTCAGTCTTCAAGTGAAAAAGTGAACAGGCCGAGGCCGCGTTAGAGATATGAACAGGAGCATTGAATGTCCCGCATTCTGATGGTCACGCCGATGTTAAAAAGCCAGCGCGGTAACAGCATTACCGCAGCACGGATTTATAACGGGCTCAAAGGGAGGGGGTATAACATTGATCTCCTTTCTCTGGATGAACCTGACTGGCAGGAGAAGCTTGACCGCTGCAAAGATAATGGTTCCTATGCCCTGGTGCACGGGTTTCATACCCTTCACTTCGCAGCAGCCGCAGGGCATGGGGCGATAAAAAATCTGCCCCTGCTGCTGACCGCCACAGGTACAGACATTAACAATGACCTTACAGGCCCCTTCAGGGAAGATGTCCTGGGTACACTCTGGAGGGCAGACGTAATAGTGGTGTTTAATCCGGACATGTGCAGTCTTCTGGCCGGTGTTGAACCCTCTCTTGAGTCCAGGCTGGCCATTATTCCCCAGGGCGTGGATCTGCCCCTGTCGCCTGAGATAAGCCGGATGGATCTGGGGCTGCCTGAAGATGACCTGGTGTTCATTCTGCCCAGCGGCTTAAGGCCGGTCAAGAATATTGATCTGGCCCTGGACGGGCTCATCGAGGCCCGCAAAGTCAGTCCCCGAATAAGCCTTTTGATAGCGGGCGCTGTAATTGACAATGGATATGCCGCTTCGATAAAAAAACGCATCAAGGATCTGCCCTGGGTACAATACCTTGGAGAGGTGTCACACTCTTCAATAGGGGGAATCATGAGAGCTGCCGATGTGGTTCTGAACACGTCTCTCTCTGAAGGTCAGCCCCAGGCCGTACTTGAGGCCATGAGCCTGGATAAGCCCTGCATAATGACAGCAGTTACAGGCAACACCGGTATCATCTGCGATGGAGTTCATGGCTTTTATATTGCTAATGCGCGCGAACTGGCAGATGCGGTTTTGCGTTTTTTAAATGATCCCCGCCGCAGAGATGAAATGGGAAGAGCTGCCGGACAGCTGGTAAATGACAGGTACACGGCAGAAAAAGAGATAAATGCTTACGCCGATCTGTATGATGCACTGCTTGTATAAAATCTCTGCTGCTGTAGCGGACAAGCCGGTCAAATCAATCCTGTGCATGAAAAAAGTTTGCATAATTCTGTATTTAAATGAGAAGAAAAAATAATACGGCTTGGATGAATTATGTCAGCTACTAACAATGTAATTGAATTCTGCCGGGGCATCCATATAGATAGAAGTCCGGAAATTTTTGAGTCTATGATGCTGCCTACACAACCTGAGTCTGTTTAAGCCTTGTGTTCTCGCTGATCTTACCTATGAGAATCTCATCGGTCTTTGCAAGACGTTGCGAAAGAATCTGTACCATCTTCGCTGCGAATGCGGGATTTTTTATAAGGAATGCCTTGAGCTGGGTAACATTATCGATGTAGGCCAGTTTCACATCACCCAGGGCTCTTACGGTTGCGCTGCGTGGTATGCTTGTGAAGAGGGAAATCTCACCGAAAAAATCACCCCTGGCAAGGGTCGCAACGACAAACTGTTCATTGCCGTTTGTAAGTATTATGCTCACCTTGCCTTCAAGGATAATAAACATCCTCTGTTCAAACTGGCCGGCCTTGATTATATTTTCACCATTCTGATAATAGAGTATATTCCTGGACATGTCCCCTCCGCAATTCTTTGTAATATTATCGGCTAAGGGAGGATTTTTCTCTATAAGTGAATTTATTGGAACCTGAACTATTGAAAACGAAGTTCGCAGTAAATATTTTTTATCGATAAAGGAGGAGCAATATGAAAATCCATAAAGTATTATTATGTCTGGCTGCAATTATTATCACTGCTTTACCGCTATACTCCGAGGTTAACCACGGTGATGCTGCGGGTGCAGGTAAGAGGATGGCTGTTTTTTTAAATACCGGTGCCGGCATTGCCTACAATGTCTACCTTGAAGACGCGCAGAATGAACTGGTTGATAATTTTGAATATACTACAGCGTTTCGGGAAGTTGATGATAAATCCGGGGGTGCATGGGGTTACACTTCAGTCGGTCTTGAACCAAGGTACACATCGGGTAATATTGTCTACGGGGTTCCGCTGGCATATTTCAACCTGAGCGACAGCAGGCGTGTTCTGGTTAATGGAGCTTCTGTAATTGAATCCGAAGCCATACTCAGCATCTGGTCTGTTTCATGTACTGCATTTTATAAAATTAACAGGCCCGACTCAAACTACCTGCTGCTTGGCGGCGGCGCAGGCATTTATTTTGGTACAATAAAATGGGAGCTTGTTGGAGTTAGCGATTCGGACACAAAGTGGACAATAGGCTGGCAGACGGGAATCGAGTACCACTGGGTATGGGGGAATGTTGACATTTATACCGGGCTAACAAGCCGTTTTGCAGAGATTATTAATTTCAAGGTGCATTCTGACGAAAAGAGCAATATGATCGCCGGTCTTACAGGTCTCCATTTCAATATCGGGGCAGGTTACAGTTTCTGAGCCTGTCAGCGTGTGATTTTCCTGCCGGGCCGGGAAAAATTGCGGGTTGAAGTTTTCCTTTGCCGCCCGGTCTAAACCAATTATTCTTGACAGGCCTGGTACAGGACGGTTCATTAATACTTTGATGGTAAAGGAATGATCACAGGTTTTTTTGATTCAGGTATCGGCGGGATTACAGTCCTTCACGAGGCAATAAAATTAATGCCACGGGCGGATTATATCTATTATGCAGATAGCGATAACGTGCCATACGGCACAAGGTCCAGGGATGAAGTTGCTTCGCTGGCAGTTTCAGCGGTGGATTTTATTGTCCGCCAGGGGGTGGACGCGGTGGTTATCGCATGCAATACTGCCACAAGCGCAGCTATTGAGACTCTCCGCAACCGGTACTCAATCCCTGTGATAGGAATGGAGCCGGCAATCAAGCCCGCTGTTGAAAAAAACGGAAAACGTCATAAACGCGTTCTTGTAACTGCCACCCCGCTCACGCTGAAAGAGGAGAAGCTGAAGAACCTTATCGCGCGCGTTGACAATGAACACATAGTTGACCTGCTGCCTCTTTCCGGACTTGTAAAATTCGCCGAGGACTACTGTTTTGATGATGCCGGTGTCCGTTCATATCTTGAAAATGCACTTTCAGCTATTGATCCCTCACTGTACAGTACCGTTGTCCTGGGGTGTACGCACTTCATCTATTTCAGAAATCTGTTCAGGCAGATACTGCCGAACTCGATAGATATTATTGACGGGAACTCGGGCACGGTAAGGAACCTGCAAAATATAATGCGGCAGAAAAACCTGCAGGAGAGCGGAAGCGGTTTCGTCACATATTACACATCCGGCAGGCTTGTGGAAAACAGCGAACTTCTTGACAGATACGATCTATTGCACCGTATGCTCGATCTGCAGTGAATCGGTCTTATGCTGTTTCCAGGTCTGCCTGCCGTGTAATATTCAGCTATTTCTGTTTTACAGCAATACGCATGTTGTTCAGTCCTACCTTGTAACCGCCGGAAACAGTTATGTATCCCTTCTACCTGTCAGAGATGTCGGTAATTTTTGCCATGAACCAGTTGCTGGACCTTGCTTCCTCCTTTAGTTTAACATTTTAAGAAACAAAAACAATTGCATTGCGTGAAATCAATCAATACTTGGCATTTGATTTTATTTTAACATGTTTCGCAGTGCGCGCGATTTTTGCTGATTTTAAAAACAATAACATCAAAAAAATGACGATACGCCCATGTATCGATGACAGATTTACGGGTTTTTTAGCAAGATTCTGCCGTGAATACCACAATTGCCGTACGCGCCACGTTTATTGCCTGTTAATAAATAACTTTTTTAAGCACTTATTCCTGAAAGAAATTATTAGTGCAATAAGATTGCTGTAATTTCCTCCGCCGCCTTCTACAGCGAAGGTAAATTACTATTTTATTCTGCGAATGGTTAAGGAATTAAAACTTAATTTTT
This sequence comes from Spirochaetota bacterium, assembly GCA_012730035.1. Lineage (GTDB taxonomy): Bacteria > Spirochaetota > UBA4802 > UBA4802 > UBA5550 > JAAYBQ01. Next base: position 11,385 of record JAAYBQ010000220.1, on the reverse strand, counting down.
TTAAAAAATTTTTTCACGCAGGCTGTTTTGTTCGTATTAATGATGAGGAGAAAATTATGCTTTCAAAAACAATTTCGCTGGGGCTGCACGGCATAAGCGCGGGCAGGGTGGACATTGAAGTTGATATAATGAGAGGATTGCCCGGTTTTACCATTGTCGGGCTTCCTGACTCGGTCATCAGGGAATCGCGGGAGAGAATTCGTGCGGCCATTGAAAACAGCGGGTACGAGTTCCCACCGAAAAATTACATTGTAAACCTTGCGCCTGCCGGTTTTAAAAAACAGGGAGCAAACTTTGACCTGCCCGTTGCAATGTCCATCCTTAAATCGACGCAGCAGATATTCTGCGATATAGGGACAATCCCCATGGTAGGTGAACTCTCCCTGGATGGCAGGGTCAAGCCTGTGCGCGGCGTGATCTCCATGGTTATTGCCCTTTACAGGCTGGGTTTCAGGCAGATTATTGTTCCGTACCATAACAGAATAGAAGCTTCGGCTGTTGATGGGATCGATATCTTTCCCGTAGAGAACATTCTGATGGCAATAGATGTTTTCCAGGGAAATGCGAGTCCATTCGAAAGGGGGGAACTGCCGGGCCGTGTGCAGGAATATCTGCATGATTTCAGTGATGTAAGGGGACAGGAGAATGCCAAGAGGGGACTGGAGATCGCAGCTGCGGGGATGCATAACATACTGCTTTACGGAGCGCCCGGTTCAGGTAAAACTATGCTCGCAAGGCGCATGCCTTCAATAATGCCCGGCCTTTCAAAGGGGCAGGCGATCGAAACGACCATGATTCATTCAGCGGCGGGCATACTTCAGGATAATGGCATGCTGGTTGCCCTGCCGCCTTTCAGGGCTCCGCACCACACAGCTTCAGAGGTGGCGCTGGTAGGTGGCGGTACAAATCCCGGAGCGGGTGAAGTTTCACTTGCACACAACGGTGTGCTTTTTCTAGATGAGATCGTTGAGTTCAGGAACAATGTGATCCAGGCCCTGCGGCAGCCTCTTGAAGACAGGGAGGTTACTGTTGCACGCGCAGCGGGGACTGTAACATTTCCCGCGGACTTTATGCTTGTTGCTGCGGGGAATCCGTGTCAGTGCGGATACCTTTTTGACGAAGAGATTACGTGTACATGCTCGCAGCAAAAGATAAGCCAGTACTTCCAGAAGATTGCCGGCCCTGTAATTGACAGGATCGATATGGAGCTGCTGGTTAACCGTGTAGCGTACAGAGATCTTGTTGATAATGTACAGTCTGAATCATCGGCATCAATCAGGGATAGGGTAATGAGGGCATGTGAAATTCAGCGCGCAAGGTTCAGGGACGCGCCGGTACGTTTTAATTCAAGGATGAGCAACCGCGAGATCAGAAAATACTGCAGGCTTGATCCGGGCGACGAACAGTTCCTGGAATCAGCAGTAAAAAAAATGAACATAACCGCCCGTTCTTTTTTCAAGATACTTAAAGTGGCCCGTACCATTGCCGATCTTGATTCATCTGAAAAAATTGAGAAGAAACATCTGCTCGAGGCAATATCCTACAAGAACCTCAACCGGAATTATAAAATGTTGTGATCATGGGATTTCGCGATGTTTACGTGCACCGGATGTGCAAATGTCCACCCGGAATACCTTGCGGGGAGTATTCTGGCCGTAAAGGCAAGGCTGTTACAGGATTATCCCGAGCAGCCCGTATGATATAACAGACATTATAATTGTCGCTATGATTATTCCTACACAAATTGAAAGTATAGCTTTTTTGAACTTAATTTCCAGCAGCGCGGCAACAAGGGATCCGGTCCATGCGCCCGTACCTGGAAGGGGTATGCCTACAAAAAGGGCAAGTCCCCAGAATTCACCCTTGGCAACATTGTCGCTTTTTTTCATGGCTCTCTGCTCCAGTGTTTCTATAAGCGGCCTGAACAGGTTTATCATTTTTAGCCACTGAAAGAACTTGTTGATAAAAAGCAGTATGAATGGTATGGGTATAATGTTCCCGGCAATGCAGATGGGTATTGCAGTGGTTATGGGTATCTGCAGCAGTGAAGCTGCGAGCAGTCCACCCCTGAGTTCCAGAATAGGTATCATTGATATAATAAAGACAACCATCTCGCGTGAAACGTATTGCCCCAGAGATGAAGCGAACCATTGAACAATTGAATCCATTTGCAGTATCCTCAAATTTTTCTCTCTTAAAACAGCGCAGATGAAATTTGTCAAGGCAGTTTGCCGGGCCATAACCATTAATTCCTGTTTTAATAATGATATTTATGTAACAGCCGGGCTTAAGGTTTATCAAAAAATAGATGGAGATTAATATGAAAACAGAAAAAAACAATATAAATGATAATCCCTTTCTTGAGGGTATTCCCGTTGAATTTGAGAGCAGCGAACCATGGAGAAAAACCAGGTATTCATGTTCAGGTGCAGGAAGGCTTGAAAAGAATTTTGATCAAAAACACCTTGAGTTTATGGCGCATTTTACGGCCCGCGAGACCGATTAAAAATTCTTATCAACAGGTAACTGAGGAATGAATAAGACACCCCCCGCGGGTTTATCCGGGGGGGGGTGTCTTATTGCCGATACATTTATTCATGTTTTCGTGAATACATGTCTTCAATATGGGATGAATATTTTTCAAGAATCACTTTCTTCTTTGTTTTTTGCGTAGGGGTGAGCATTCCATTTTGTTCGGTAAATCTCTCCGTAAGTATGGAGTACTGTTTGATCTGTTCAAATCCCTCCAGTTCACCATTGACCCTTGCTACCTCTTCTGTTATAAGTCCGCGAATATTTCCCTTCTCTATAAAGTCAGGGCCTACCTTAACAACTAAAGGTGCACCAGCCGAGTTGTCTATAACTACCTGGCTTTTATCGTATTCGATCCCCTCTTTATCGAATTTATCTTTAAAGAACGTAAGGCTTGGCACAAGCAGTGTGCTTATTACGGCGCGTTCATCACCGATAGTGAAGACCTGTTCAATATAGGGGCTTGTGGCAAAGAGAGATTCAATTTTGGCCGGAGCGACATTTTTTCCGCTGGAAAGGCAGATAATTGCCTTTATGCGGTCAACAATTTTGTAGTATCCGTATTTATCAACCTCGACCTTGTCACCGGTCTTAAACCATCCATCCGCAGTAAAGGATTCGGCTGTCTCCTGAGGCTTGTTCCAGTACCGTTTAAAAATACCTGCTCCGGTTATTTCCAGTTCGCCTATCTCTGAAACACGCAACCTGCTTCCGTTAGATGCAAGTCCCACTGAGCCGGGCCTGCATGCAACAAGGGGCATGTTGCAACATGCGTTGAAGCTTTCAGTTGAACCGTAACCTTCGCTAACCCTTATTCCTATTATGTAAAAGAACTTGAGCAGTTCTGGAGATATGGAGGCGCTTGCCGAGAATGAATGTTTAAAGTTTTTGCCGAACAGGGCCCTCACCTTTGAAAAAAGTTTGTCAGCAATTTTATATTTTAGTTTCAGGCCAAGGGGCAGGTTGCCGGTTATGTCAAAGTCATGGCCCATGTTGTATGTGTCCGTTTCTGCATCGTATCTCTGCATAAAGACCTCTTCTCCGACCCTGAGTGCCCAGTCAAAGATTTTTCTCTTGAGTCCGCTTTGACCCATTGCCTGCTGCAGTTGTATGTAAATTTTTTCGTACAGACGTGGAACGCAGTTGATCCAGTGAGGATTATATTTCTGCAGATCATTAAGCAGTGTTCCGGGGGAATCTGCGTATGCGATTGTACACCCGTTATAAAGGGCGGCACCCTGGCATGATCCCCTGTCAAAAATATGCGCAAGCGGCAGGAAACATAGAGTGGTGTACTCTGTTTTAAATCCCATTCCGCAGTAATTAAAAAACTGGTTTACACCGTACATTCTTGAGGAACAGTTATGGTGGGTAAGGACAACACCTTTACCCTGTCCCGTCGTGCCTGACGTGTAGAGTATGGTGTAGATGTCATCAAGAACTACACCGTCTCTTCTTGCTATGTAGGATTCGTAGTTGCTTTTATCTTTTTTCCATTCAATACCGGCTTTTTCAAGGTCGGTAAAACTTATGACCCGTGGATCATTGCTTTTATAATTACGATCCATGACTATGATTTTTTCAAGTTCAGGCATTTCGCTGAACCCGTCCAGGATCATATTCAGAATGTTCTCGCCCCTGAGAAAAATGTACCTGCTGCCTGAATCGTTTATTATGTATGATGCCTCCCTGAAGGATAGAGTCGGGTAAATGGTTACGCTTACTCCGTTTGCGCATGCTATGGCTAAATCAGCATGGGTCCAGTAAGGACTGCTTGCGGACATAATCGCGGCCATATCCTGTTTCTGCAGGCCCAGACTCATAAGGCCGCATGAGTAGTTTTCAACCCTTGCATAAACATCGCCCCACGACATTCTGCCGTTGCTGTCACCGTTGTACAGTGCAGGATTAAAAAGCTGCAGGTCCTTTGTTGCATAGGTTTTTGAATTTTCTACATATTTCGCTGTAACAGTAGGCAGCTTAATTTTTTCCCATTCCCACTGATCTTTCCATGGCAGGTTAAAATAATCAATTTTGTTCATAGAGATACCTCTTTAAAATTTATTTTTTCCGGATTGATAAATCTTTCTTAATAATAAGTCACTCATAATCAGAACGCCATTCATTAAAATGAAAGTCAAGTAGTTAACTGGAATTAATTACTTATTTTTAGAATATTGTTTATTGTTTTTTAAGCAAAGTCAGGCAGCCTGGTTTTTTAAGGCATGAACAAATAGGGTGCTCCTGCGCACGCAGTATTATGTCGCCTGTTGCATTTTTGATACTGGTCTGTATCATTTTTTAAAGGATATAGCTGCGCGCCGATGATAATATGAATTTTAAGATTATTCTGTGCAGATTAATTTACGGTTATTTATACTCACTGTTATGGATTGTTCAGTATAGTAATATAAAATAATCTAATATCCTTTGATTTGGAAAAATTTTCAGGCACAATCCAAAAAATATGTGACATACAGGATATAATAAAATATCTGGCATATATAATGCATATTATTGTTATGTCTGCGGCATTTTTTATTCAGACATTACATGGAGGAGTATAATGCGAGGTAACATAATAACTTTCGGAAACCAGAAACTGGATTTCCCCCAGTTTTGTGAGAAAGTTGAAAAGTATGACATTGAACTTACAAGAGGGGATGTAATAAGCATCCTTAAAGAAACCAGGGAGAAGAATCCATCGCTTGTTCCGGCCATACTCAATGTTATAAAAAACACCTACCATATTAATCTGGCATTTTAGAACAGGTAGATCCCGCCAAGACCGCCATCATACGATGGCGGCTTCAGTTTATGTGATATTTTTGTTTATCCGGGTTACATCGAAGCCTTCACTTACGAGTCTTTCATACAACGGATTAAGGTCGTCGGACCTTTCGCTGTATTTGTAGATTACAGATTCCTTGTATGTAAGCAGGTCTACCTTTCTGTATACAACCACTTCAAGCTGCGAATCCGTTGTCTGCTCGGCCCTTCTTTCGTTTACTTCTGAAAAGGCAATTTTTTTTATTCCAAGTTCTTTTACTGTTTTTATGAATTCATCGATTGATGTGAAAATCTGATCCTGTGACATTAATCCTCCGTAAAACTGTTACTGTATAGTGACCCGTTCAGGGGAAACCTTAAGCACTCCGTCTTCCATGTTTACCAGATAGTACTGGAATTTTTTTCTGTTATCTTTTTTGTCGTTGTATCCTCCGCAGCCCGTTGTATGGTATTCAACGCCGCCGTAATAACTGCTGCTGAAGTTCTCCTCTCTGCCCGAGAAAACAGCCCTGACTTTATGCTTTATAAACAGTTCCATGAGCATGTTGTTTTTTAGTGTGGTTTTACCTTTGATCTTTTCTTCGACAAAAACAGGGTGGTGGGTTATTACAAATATGTAGCTGTATTTTGCCGATTTTTCAAGGTCATGTTTAAGCCACTCCAGCTGTTCATTGTCCAGAAGATTGTCAATACTGCTGTCAGTACCGAGCGTTATAAAGTGGATTGACCCGTAGTTAAACGAATAGTATGGGTTGCGCCCCGAGTGTTTAACGTAAAGATCCAGGCTGCCGTTGTGACTGTCGCTTTCGCCGGGGATTGTATATATTGCGGCAGGAATGCGTTTAATTGCGGGAAAGAATATCATCATCTGTCGTTCAACGTCGCTGGAGATAATTCCCTGCTTTTCTGATCCACCGTAAACTGAATTGCCCGTGTGTATAAGAATAGAGGTTCTACGGCTCTCTATTGCAGATAGCACCTGGTCAAGGCCTGTTGTAAAACCATGGAATGGCGATCCGGGCCTGGTGTTTCCGAAAATTATAAAGCTCACTGAGCGGGTTACCGGCTGGCCTGCCGCACATGCGGTGCAGAGAAATACTGCCGCACCCATGGCGCAAATTAAGGCAGAGATGAACCGGCCGACACGTCCGTTCATCAGAAACTATATCCTTAAAAAATCAGTGGGAAACGATCTGCAGATTTCGTCTACACCGGCCCTGACTTTTTTTATGGCGTCGTCGTTGTTAATATTGTTAATAACCTCAAGTATAAGGCTGCCAACGCGCCTGAATTCCTCCTCTTTGAGTCCGCGTGTAGTAAGTGCCGGGCTGCCAAGCCTTATGCCGCTTGTAACAAACGGCGATTTATCGTCAAAGGGTACGCCGTTTTTGTTGCATGTAATTCCTGCTTCTTCGAGCCTGTTTGCCGCATCCTTTCCTGTTATCCCTTTGTTCCGCAGGTCAATAAGTATCAGGTGATTCTCTGTGCCGCCTGATACGAGCTTAAGTCCGCCCGACATAAGTGTCTCGGCAAGAACAGCTGCGTTTTTTATTATCTGTTTCTGGTACACGCTGAATTCGGGTTTGAGCGCTTCACCGAAGGCAACAGCCTTGGATGCGATGGTATGCATCAGCGGCCCGCCCTGGGTGCCGGGGAACATGAACTTGTTGATGTCGCCTATAAGTTCGTTGTTCGTAAGAACAACTCCTCCCCTGGGCCCGCGCAGGGTCTTGTGTGTGGTCATCGTGACATAGTCTGCAACGCCGACAGGTGTGGGATGGTCTCCGGTGGCAACCATGCCCGCAATATGAGCTATGTCGGCAAGAACCTTTGCGCCTACGCTGTCAGCGATCTCCCTGAATTTATTAAAATCGATTATCCTGGGGTAGGCCGATGCCCCGGCTATTATAAGTTTTGGCCTGTGTTCTTTCGCAAGTTTATAGAGCTCGTCATAATCAATCAGGTTTGTGTCTTCGGTTACGCCGTAAGCGACAACATTAAAGAACCTGCCTGAAAAATTTACCGGTGAGCCATGCGAAAGGTGCCCTCCATGTGAAAGGTTCATGCCGATGTATGTGTCGCCCGCGTTCAGAAAGGACATCATTACAGCCATGTTGGCCTGTGCGCCCGAATGGGGCTGAACGTTGGCTGCTTCTGCATTGAACAGTTTTTTAATTCTGTCAATTGCCAGACTCTCTATTTCGTCCGCGTGCAGGCACCCGTTATAGTATCTTTTTCCGGGATAGCCCTCTGCATATTTATTGGTCAGTGTTGATGATGATGCCTCAAGTACACCCTGTGATACATAATTCTCAGAGGCTATCATAATCAGATTATCCTCCTGCCTTTTGTCCTCTGACCGGAGAATTCTGTACACATCCGGATCTGCTGTTTTCAGGTATGATTTTTCTGTCATGGCTTTACCTCTTGAATTACGGCACCTGCCGGTTAAAGGATTATTTAGTATACACTACTCCGGTCCGGTCAGAAAATGCCTCCGGGCCGCAGACTGATGATAAATTCCGGTTTATGCAGGTTACCTTGATAAAACAATTAAATCTTTCTGCTAAAATATCTGTCAATTTAAAATTTTTGTTGTACATCTGGGGCAACCCCGTATATAATAGACACTCGTGCCGGTTTAACCCTCTTTGATTGTGGAGATTTATTGTGAATGATAATCTGAAGATTTTCCTGTTCAGGGGAATCCCCAAGGGCCTTATTTCCAGGATTTTTGGAATTATTGCGCTTATTCCGCTACCTGCGTTTTTGATAGACAGAATAATCAGCTGGTATATTAAAAAATACGGTGTGAACATTGAAGAGGCTGTAATTCCCGCAAACGGGTTCAAAAACCTGAACCGGTTTTTTACACGGGAGCTTAAAGATGGTGTCAGGAAAATTTCAAAGGGTAAAAACGACATTGTTGCCACTACAGATTCGCGAGTGGACCAGTTCGGGAAACTGAAAAAGGATACAATAATACAGGCTAAGGGTGTTGATTATTCGGTAAGAGATCTTATTCCGTCAAAAATGGCTGAAAAGTTTATCGATGGGCATTTTATTACCCTCTATCTGTCTCCCGGCGACTACCACAGGATCCATACCCCTGTGACAGGGGAGATTAGGGGATTTTTCAGCATACCCGGCAAACTTTTCACCGTGCAGGAATTCATGGTAAAGGGGATGAAGGGGCTTTTTGCTGTTAACGAAAGGCTGATCACCTATATCAGCACAAAAAAAGGTGATGTAGCCGTATGTAAAATCGGCGCAATGAATGTTGGCAAAATATCTCTTTCGTATGACAGTGCCGTTACAAACGGATTTTTCAGAAGGCGCAGGGAGTTTTTTTACGAAGCGGGTAAAGCTCCTTCTGTTAAAAAAGGGGACGAGATAGGGATTTTCAACCTTGGTTCAACGGTAATTATACTTTTTGCAAAGGGGATGATCAGGTTTGACAGGCTCAGAGCCGGGCAGAAGGTAAGGGTAGGTGAAAAAATAGGTGAATTTACAGGCCCATAAAATATTGCAAAAAAAGAAATTGGGCTTGAATTTTCAAATTAAAGTGCTAATAAGACATGTTTTCATGTAATTATTATGGTATATAAAAACAAACCGGGGGGTACACTATGGGATACCATTCAGCTTCTATGATGATGTACATAGATGCACAGGTAAAGTTCTGGAAAGACCAGAAAGATGCAATTGATCAAGTCGAAGTGAAGGAGAAAACCAGGGCTGCATCGGGACAAAAGCCTTTTGTGACTATATCAAGGCAGTATGGCGCGGGTGCTTATGAGGTGGGGGAGAAGCTTGCAATACTCCTTAATGAAAGGCTAAAGCCTGAGCCGGCATGGGCAGCCTATGACCGCAAACTTCTGGATAAGATTGAAAAGGACCTTGTTCTTTCTGAATCTCTGGCTGGAACACTTACAAATAATGCAAGATCCAAGCTGACCGATCTGCTGCAGACAAATTTTTCCAAATTTCCGCCACAGGTTGCAGTGTACAGGCAGCTTGTGCAGAATATCAGGACACTTGCCACAAACGGTAACGTTGTAATAATAGGCAGGGCAGGAAACATCATTACGCAGGATATGGCCAACGGGTTTCACGTAAGGGTTGTTGCACCTCTTCACCAGAGGGCTGAAAGGATGAGTAAAATACTCTCGATCCGCTTCGAGGAAGCAAAGCAGCTTGTGATCGAAAAAGATGAAAAACGTGATGCTTTTATAAGCGAATATGTAAAGCATGACAATAACGATCCGCTGAACTATAATCTTCTACTGAACATGGGTAAACTCTCTATTGATGAAGCCGCAGAGATAATTGCAGCTTCAATGAAGATTTACAGTATGTTATAATCGTATGAAAGCAGGAAGTATTCAAAGGTTCGAACTGAATGACTTCCTGCTTCAATACGACTTCACAGCTGAAGTCCTGCTTTGCAAAAGCATCTCAGCTGCAAAAAATCTCTGGATAAAAAAAATTGAAGAAGGCGGCATCATTCTCGACGTAGTTGAGGGTGATGCCCTTTTTTATATGGCCTTTGAGTATAATGATACTGACGGCCTGTTCCTTGCGGTAAACAAGTCAGACGGCAAAACAGCCTGGTCAATTCCCGGGCGCGCCTATATGTACAGGGTATTCGGGGAGTTTATCTTTCTGATATTCATTGATGAACAGGGCAGGTACTTCCTTATAAAAAGCACATGTTCTTCAGGCGGAATTATCTGGCACCATGAAGTGGATATTGACCTTGCTGAATATACCATCAGGAATGATTATGTTTCACTTGTATACGGCGACGGACGGAAAGAGGTGCTGGATATGGAAACGGGTGAGGAGATAGACTAATCTACCTCCTCCTCCAGTCCTCCATGTAGTATGCAATGCTGAAAGGTATGCTGTCATCAATTATGGGTTCGGCGTTCCTGTGCGATTTGGCCAGGTTGGTCCTGCCGTATTCGCTCTCCTTGCCCATCCTCTGCGAGTATTCTATGGCTTTCCAGTAAGCAAGGTCGCGTTTGTCGTATTCGCCAAGCTGCTGGTACACGGCGCCAAGGTTGTTGTACCCGGTGGCGAGTGACTGGAAGAGCTTCACGTTGGCCTTTTTGCTGAAGTCCGGGCTGCTGTTCTTGTCGGCCTCGTATTCCATGACGTATAACATTTTCAGGAATTCACCCTTGGCTGCGTCGTAGTTGCCGTTCTTGTAGAAGGCATTACCCAGAGAGAGCATCAGTTCGGGTGACTGTATAAAATCATCGTAAAGCTGCAGCCATCTTTCGAGCGCGAATGTGTTCTGCCCTTTAAGGTAGTAAACACGGCCCAGGTTGTAATTAAGTTCGGGTGAATTAAAACCGTTGTTGTATGCCTTTTCATAATAGGACTGGGCTGTTGTGTAGTTTTCCATCTTTTCGCGTTCGTTGTCGGGCATTTCATCGTCAAGGGCGCCCTCCCTTGTCTTGATCTTGTCAAAATAATAATAAAATATATTGGCAAGGTAGAAGTTGGTCTTTCCTATACTTTCAGTCTCCCTGTAAAAGTCATCCTCTGTAAAGTCGGGCTGAAGGGGATAATTGTCAGTTGCACCCTTAAGAAACCTGTATGCGTTAACAGGATCATTGGTGTTATAATAGTACTCGCCCATAAGGTGAAGCGCCGCAAAATATTTGGGTGAAAGGTCTATCGCCTTGTCCAGGTAGCGTTTCATCGCCGTATAATTATCAAGAGCCTGGTGGTACCTGGCGTACTGTATGTGAAGCGGAGGATAGTCCGGATCCTTTTCATTAAGCGCCTTAAGCACTTCAAGTACTGCCGGGTAGGTGTTGTCGTCGGCATCTTTAAGCCTGGGGGTGGTGACGCCGTAATCTATTCTTACACTTGAATCCCCCTTGCGCCTTTTGTCAAGGTAGAAGCCGGCAAGCTTTGCAAGCAGAGGTGAAGGCAGATCGGAAAGCATATCCTTTCCCCTTATCTCGGCGTGCAGCGTTGCAGCAAGCGGGAACGAGTCGCGTTCGATGTAAAGGTTCAGCAGACCGGAATATCCCGCCACAGAGTCGG
>JAAYBQ010000219.1 GCA_012730035.1 Spirochaetota bacterium | reverse complement strand
TTGCAGGGATAATGGTATATATTTCACTGGATGAGCTTCTTCCCACTGCCGAGGAGTACGGGGAGCATCACATTGCCATGGGCGGGCTGATCGGCGGCATGTTAGTGATGTCCTTAAGCCTGGTGCTTTTTGTGTAACTGTCAGATTGCCATCTCCATAAAGTCATGGGAATGGACTGTCCCGGGGAATACACCGCGCGCGCTTATCGCGGCTTTTTCCCTGTCACCTGCGGTGATGTACCTTGCAGCGTCAAAATGGGTCAGTACAAGGCGCGATGCCCCGGCTTCAAGTGCAATGCGCGCCGCTGTTTCGGGATTAAGGTGAGGCCAGGCATGGTTAGATTCGCCGGATCTGAATGCGCATTCGGTTATCAGCAGGTCCGAGTTCCTGCCCAGGTTTACTGCATTTTCGCAGTAGCCTGTATCGGTACAGAACGCCACAGTCTTTCCATCCACCGTGACCCTGTATCCAAGGCAGGGGTCAGAATGGGTCATGGGCAGGTATTCAAGACCGAAGGGTACACGCCCGTGGTCCGCGGGCAGTTCAAGTACTTCTGTTTTATAGGACAGTCTGTCAACGGGAACGGTAAAGGGCCTGTTGACAATGGTGTCGATTACATTGCGCGTGCCGGTCTGGCCGATTATCGAGAGCCCCATGCTGCAGTTAATTTTTGAAAGTCCATGCAGCCCCGATATGTGATCCATGTGGAAGTGGCTCAGGAGAAGGTAAACCGGCCTGGTTCCGTCAACGTACCTGTCGAGCCTGAAGAAACCGCTCCCTGCATCCAGAACTATGTCGTAGTCGCGTGACTTTACGAGCACGCAGAGTGTGTTCCCCGTATCGGTTTCAAACCAGCCGTTGGTTCCCAGAAATATTATTTTCATTTTTAAAGCCCGTATATTCTGCCGTATTTTTCTTCAAGGTAGCGCATGTATGGTTACGGATCTATGCCTCTGCCCGTAACACGCTCTACAAGCTTTTGCGGTTCAAACTTGCGTCCGTGACAGTGTATGTTACCGCGAAGCCAGTCCAAAAGACGGGTAAAATCACCCTTGCGCATCTGTTCTTCTATGCCGGGATTGTCGGCCGCGTGTTTTTCCCACAGCTGCGCAGAGATCAGGTTGCCGAGCGCGTAAGTGGAAAAATAGCCGAGCATTCCCCCTGCCCAGTGGATGTCCTGGAGTACGCCGTGCGCGTCATCGGGCGGGGTAATGCCGAGGTATTGTTGCATCCTGGCGTTCCACGCTTCAGGCAGATCCTTCACGTTGATCGATCCTTCGATCATGGCGATCTCAAGTTCAAGGCGCAGCATTATGTGAAGGTTGTACGTTGCCTCGTCAGCCTCGACGCGGATGAGTGATCTTTCGACCCTGTTTATCCCCATGTACCAGTCATCCAGTCTTATGCCCGCGAGATGCGCGGGAAAGATCTTCTGTAATTGGGGGTAGAAATATTCCCAGAAGGGGAGGGAACGGCCCACGATGTTCTCCCAAAGCCGGCTCTGAGATTCGTGCAGTGCCAGGGACGCGCCGCCTTCAAGGGGAGTACGGTTAAGTTCCGGTGATATACCCTGCTCGTAAAGAGCGTGGCCTGTCTCGTGCATAGTGCTGAATAACGCAGAAGCGCCTGAATTTTTTTCAAAGCGCGTTGTTATGCGAACATCGTCCATACTGAATGAAGTTGTAAAGGGGTGAGCGGACCTGTCCTGCCTGCCGCGCCTCCAGTCATAGCCGAATGCTGTCGCGACCATGACACCAAAGTCCCACTGTTTCTGTTCATCGTACTGCAGGTTCATGAACTTGTCGTTAACCTGCTGCCTGCCGGATATGGCCTGTATAAGTTTAACCTGCGCCGGGCGAAGTTTTTCGAATATTGCCTTTACCTCTGCTGTTTTCATGCCCGGTTCAAAGTTGTCCAGCAGTGTATCGTACGGATGGTCAGCCGGGGGGAAGAAGCTGATATATCGTTTATTAAGTTCAACTATTTTTTCCAGGTGCGGCCTGAATATTGCAAAGGCAGACTTTGCGCGCGCATCTGTCCAGGCGTGGTGAGCTGCTGTAGTCACTATGCTGAATTCCTCAACGTAGTCAGCCGGTACGCGCACCTCTTTCATGTAGTCCCTGCGCGCGACCCTGACCAAACTGCACACGGTACTATCCACCCCCTGTCCCTCAGCCCATGACTGCAGTTCGTCAAGAAGGCTGCCCAGTTCGGGGGATGTGGACATGTTGTGCGCGATTGTACTGATTGTGGCAATCTGCCTGCCCCTGGCAACGGCCGCTCCCTCGGGCATGTATGTCTGCTGATCCCATTCGAGCAGGGCCGCGGTATGACGAAGGTCGGCGATCTGCCCAAGAAGTGTTGTAAGCTGATTGTATTTTTCCCGCATTGGTTTCTCCTTTTGTGCTCAGTCGCCGAACATCTAGCTGCTTACGGAAAAGTTCCCTGATTGTCAAATTGAATTCAGACTGCAGCGATGTCCGGCGATCTAATTATTAGTTGACATAAATAATTTTATATTATATAGTAATGCAAGAATATAAAGGATACTGTAGATATTTTAAAATATTAAGCCATGATAAAGAAAACAATTAAAATATCAAAAGCAGATGAAACGGTCGATACAAGGGCTTACTGGATGAAAAAATCTCCGGAAGAGCGGGTCGAAGCTGTGGAAACAATACGCGAGCATTATTATTCCCTCCTGGGTTATGACACCCCCCCCAGAATTAAAAAAATCATAAAGATCTCATAAGCATATGCAGCAGGATTTTTCAGATTTTATCATGCAACTGAACAGGAATAATGCTGAATTTGTTATCATTGGTGGAGTAGCACTTGCATTTTATGGATTTCCACGTTACACCGGCGATCTTGATATCTGGATACAACCGACTCTGGATAATGTTAAAAAAGTATTCAAAACTATTGAAGATTTTTTTAATTCGACACTGTCTGTCTTACCGGAGGATTTTATCACAGGAAATAATATGATAACATTGGGTGAAGAACCTGTTCAGATACAAATTCATCTCTATCTTGATGGTGTCACAGCGGAAGAAATATGGTCAGGCAGAATAACTGGTAAATTCGGATCAAACGATGTTTATTACATTGGTAAAAATGTTTTTATAAAAAACAAGAAAGTCGTCGGACGTGACCAGGACATTATTGATATAAAAAAGATACAACCCTGACTATTCTGTCTGTACTTGTTTAAAAAAATATAGTGCCTTTGCGACTCTGCGGGAACATTCTTTAATCCTTTCTACGTGAACTGTCCGGCGGAGTTTACCCTGAGCGCAGCCGAATGGGTGGTAAATCCGTTTAGTTAATTAACCACTTCCGGGGGCTGCTAAACGAATATACAACAGTTACTGTTTCATACCGCCGGGGCCGGAGACTTCAGGCAACAGCCCATACTATGCGTAACAACGAGATTTCTCCTCGCTGCCGCTCGTTCGAAATGTCAGAAAGTGTGTCCGACCCTCTGCGCGAGGCCGTAAGAGTACAGGCCTCAGTCTGTAATCTTACGGCAGGAGGCACTGGTCCATCATCAGCGGAATTTCAAAGCAGAACTCGGCCCACTGGCCGTGTACGGAGTCTGCCCATATACGGCCGCCATGAAGCTGTATTATTTTCCATGTAACGTAAAGACCGACGCCGTGGCCTTTACGTTCCGCAAGTTCGGGAGTCTTGAGTATTGAAAAACGCTTGAACAGGTTTATCTTTTCGCTTTCGGGGAAGCCCGGGCCCCTGTTCCATACGGAAACCAGTATTTTGCCATCGCTTGCTCTGATTTTAAGTACAACCTCGCCGTCCCTGTCGCTGTATTTTGCCGCGTTACTCAGAAAATTGGTAAGGACTATCTTCATCAGTTCTGGGTCGCATTTTATTTCAGGAATTTCTCCCGGCGATTCTTCGCGGAACAATATGTTCTTTTCCCTGAACATGGGCATTACAATGTCAACAGATGCGAGTATAACTTCGCTGTAGAAGTCCACATCCCTGTTGCGCATTTGTATTTCACCGGTTTCTATTCCGGCAAGGCTGAGGTACTCGCCCGTCAGGTTCAACAGGAATTCAGCTTTTTTTACGATGCGGTCCGCGGCATTTTTCTGTTTTTCGCCGATCTCTCCGAAATATCCTGAAGAGAGTGTCTTCGCGGTCATTATTATTGAGGAGAGGGGATTCTTCAGTTCATGGCTTACGAAGCTTAGCATCTCCATGTACGATGACATTGCTGTTGAAAGCTGTTCAATGATGAAAGCCTTTTCTACAGCCTGGCCCATCCTCTGAGCGTAGGCCATCTGCAGGCTTACCTCGTGTATGCCGTAGGCGCCCGTTTTGCGCGATCTGCTCATGAATACTCCTACCGGCCTGTCGTCAACCTTGAGCGGGCAAACCATGGAGGATCGTATACCCTCCCTTGCCAGCAGTTTTGCAGAATCGCTTAAGGGGTGATTCTTTGAATGTAGTTCCATGTCGTTTATAACGCTGGGCATACCTGTCTGGAAAACTTTAAGTATTGAACCGACACCGACGTCCGTGGCGAACCCTTTTTTAAGCAGTACCGGCTGGTAGACTGTTCTGACAGACTTTAGAACCATCCTGGTGGCATTGTCCTCAATAAAGGCAACGTCCATGCGGTCGCAGGAGAAAAGCTTTCTTGTCTCTTCAAATAGGAATTCAAGTATGTCCGTGAGAGAATTGCCCCCCGCTACCTTCAGATTGATCGTGTCAAGAATGGATTTTTCTTCTTTAGAAAAATTTTCAGGTGAGATCAGGTCTTTCTCTTCAAAAAAGACAAGTGTATTTTTTTCCATATATCCGCCTTGTTCCCGTGCATACTCAGGCGTACGGGAGTATGTGTACAATATAATAAAGGAAAGCTGTTCCGGTTAATTTTTAAAATAAAAAATGCAGCAACATTTTCTGAAGGATCAATTTTACCGCTTCCGGGCAGAGGCCTGCCCGGAAGCGGTAAAAAATCTAAAGTGCAGATTCAGGCAGTATTAACCGATTTTTACCATGCCTGATGAGAGATCATCAAGTTTTTCTGCAGTAAAGTTTATTACGCCTATTGCCTCGTATATAAGGTTCGATATCTCCACGATTTTCTGTGAACCCGTAGAGATGTGGTAGGTTGTTTTACTCAGCTCATCGGTGCTGAATTTCTGTTCCGACGTCGAGTTTTCTATTATGCGGCTTGAATCATGTATCCTGTCATTGAGTTTTTTTATGACCATAATGGTCCTGTCTATGTCCTCCATGAGAGTTGCCACGCTGCCTATCTCTTCTTTGATTTTTACAACGGCTGTATTCATGTCATTGATCATGCCCACGGATGTTTCAATTACGGCGCTGCTGTTGTCTATGAGCGTATGGTTTTCACTGATTATGCGCGCGATCTCTTTGGAGTTCATTGTTGTGGCGTCCGCGAGTTTTGATATTTCGTCTGCTACAACTGCAAAGCCCCTTCCGTATTCACCGGCCCTTGCAGCCTCGATTGCGGCGTTCAGCGAAAGAAGGTTTACCTTGTCAGCTATATCGTTTATGATGTCGATAAAGTTAGACATCTGTATACTCTTCTCTTTGAGGGTGTTGAATTCTTCTTTAGTGTTTACAATCTGATCGGCTGAACGTTTAGAATAGTCAGCCACCTGGCCGAGCGTGGTGTATATCTGCCTGGCGTCGTTCTGCATCTTTATGTTGACCGTTTCAAGGTCGCTTACCGATTCCCTGTTTATGTCAAGCTCTGAATTAAGCGATTTTGCGATACCGCTAAGGGCGTCTGAGCTTGCCGAAAGCTCCTCAGTTGAGGCCGAAACCTGCTCCAGGGACGCAGCCTCATCCTGCGATATGGTACGCAGTGTTTCTGAAACTTCATGCAGTTCTCCGGTCTGGTTTTTAAGCACGGCAATTGAGCCCAGTACTTCACCGGCCACCACCTGCAGGTTTTCGGAATTCCTGTTTGCCTCTTCATTCTTTAAAATCGCGAGCATCAGAATTTTTTTTGTTGCCTCTGCTCCTGCTGTAGCTCCTATTGAAACCCAGATGTAAACAAGGTACCTGACAATTACATTGCTTGCGGGGCCGCCGGGAACAAGTTCAGGCCTTAGAATAAAAAGGGTTGTCTGGGTAATAATCACCAGGAAAAGGGTGTACAGTGTGTTTCTCCAGTTAAAGTAGAACACGCTGAGTCCCAGGGCTATGTAGTTAACGGCAAAAAGTTCAGTGGCACCATAGATGACGTACTGGAAAACCCACAGGCATAGCATTATCCCGGTTATTGTTGTGTAGCTGGATATCTTTTTGCCGCTGAATATGCGGGCCAGTAGAAGAGTAAAGGAGAGAATGGCTATTATTAAGATGAATTCTATAAGGATGGTGTAAAGGCTAAGGTATGCCGACCCTTTCCCTGAAAGTTTAATCGCAATAGTTGCCACATTGGCAAGCAGGAATATTGATAGAATAGAGTATATAAGCCTGCGGTTGTTGCTTGTGAGAACCTCCGCAAAGAGCTGATTTTTTTCAAGCTGCAATGTTTTTCCTTTTTTCTTAGCCATCTCGTTACCTTTATCTGTTTATGTTCCTTAACTGAATAAGTGCGCCCGTTTTTTCAGAAACTTCTGATAAGTAAACTTCAAAGAACTGATTTGTCAAGATGTTAAATGTTATTACACGGTTTAAAAGAAGGGGGATACAGGGTAAAAGATATTCCGCATTTAGCATGCCGGTAATTTAAACAGAGCGGTTAAACCGGTATTTTGCCCGGTTATTGTTTAATTTTTTGAAGAGGTATATGCTTGATTTTATTATAAAAAACAGTATGTTTATTATGAAAGCGGGCGCAGCCGTTGGTTCCGCCGCCTGCGGCGGCGGAGGGCAAACCGGAATGTGTATCCAGACCATGGGAAACCTTGAGCAGGTCTGCAATGGCGGGAGAATGGACTGAACATGTATGCAGAATGTTGCAGCCGTTGGTTCCGCCGCCTGCTGATACGGATGGTAAATATTCAGTATTGAGATATTTTCACCCCATGCGTTTTTCGCAGGGGCAATAATAATGTACCAGGATAATAAGTTTTGGAAAACAGCACACTTACAAGCCTTAGCGGGTTCAGGATATCGGACGAGAACCTTGTTCACGATTCGGTGGTAAAGGAGTCGATCAGCACAGCCTATAAAGAGGGGAGGTGTTACGAGTTTTATCCTGATAATTATGTAATAGACAGGATAAGGAGCGGTGACCCCGTAGAGCTGTTCAGGGAGCGTTTCTTCGAAATGTCCGGCGCGGTAATGGATTCTCACGCGGGCGTTGGTAAAAGTTTCAGGGAGAAGCTTGCGGGTGATACGCGTCTATTCGCAAGGATCACCAATGCAATTGCAAATTTTCACCGGGGGGCAGCGCTCTGCGAGAATCGTCTTGTTTCCACAAGGAGAATCGTCCTTGTCCAGGAGCTTCCGGGCAGGCCCACGTTCCACCATATATCCGGCCAGACAACAGTAATTGCGCACGTGGGGCAGGGGCCTGAATGGCAGGAGGTGCCGTCAATCTACCTTGGTCTTAAGACCTTTGATACCATACATGAATGGAGAAACAGGCAGGACCCGCGGATTTTTGAAGCCTTCAGGCATCTGCTCGAGGTTGAAGAGAGGGCAATAGAGACAGGTTATTCACACTCGACAGTCTATTCAGCCGAGGTTTCACAGCTCATAAATTACCTGGTCGAGAGTGTAATCGAATATTCCTCCATGACCGAACAGAGGTACAGGGAGGAGGCTCCGCTACAGGCAGTAGAGGAGCTGAGTGCTGCGAAGAGGGCGGATCTTGTTGAAAAACTTAACGCCCGGCTGCCCGGGAGCGAACTTGATTTTGATTTTGATAAAAACCTTGAGGCCATTCTTGAGCTTGAAAATTTCAGCCGTGAATACAAGAAGGACTATTCCAGCCAGTCGCTCCGTGAAATAGTAAAGCTGCTGGTTGCTGCATCGGGCCATGACATACACGAGATAAGAAACAGAGCGAATATTATACTTGAGAGGATTCTTGCTCCCAGGGAATTTGACGCGCCCCTTGCCACAAGGTTCATAAACCTGCGAGCGGGCGAGTCATACGACTTCAGGTTCAGGCTGCACGACTTCAGTCCTGCAGCGGGCTACTATCTGCGCATATACTCAACGGTTTCAGACGAGGGATTCAACACGCTGCGCAGCATCAGGGTTGATGAACTCCCCCTCTCGGCGGACGATTCGGGAACGCTCGGTGCTTCATATACATTTGGCGAATACGGACACTATGACTTCTGCGTAATCTGCCGCACTGAAAGTGACAGTGCATGGGTTGACGATGCGGGAACTTCGGGGCGTGTTAACGTTCTGCCCGACCTGCGCGGAGAAATAATATTAGAGGTCTTTGTGGATATTCACGGCCATACAAGGCTCTACTGGCGCGATAATGATGAACACCCGGGACTGGTATACAACGAGCACGGACAGGTAATAAGGCTTGGCACCCTGGACGACGTAAGGCTGCACCTTGAGGATCTGGCTCAGCGTTACCGCGTAAGCGCCATCTACCTGCTGGGCGTACAGCAGAGGGGAACCAACCGTGAGGACTGGGCGCCCGAGGCGACTTCTCCGTCGCCGTTCTCCCCCATGAGCATGACGGCTATTGAACCATCGCTTGGCGGCGACAGGGCAATGCATGAGCTGATCGCCAAGGCTCATTCGCTTGGCATAAAAATTATAGTGGATATAATTCCGCACCTTAACAGAAAGAGCGCTGAACTGGGTCCTGAATACTCCGTCTTTACCTACGATGGCGGAGGCGTCCTGGTGGAACGCGCGTCTACTGACGGCAGGTACGGTTCATGGAATGACGGCAAGCTGCTTAACTACAGGATGCTTGAGGTGTGGGAGTGGCTTTCGGATTCGATCTGTTCGCTGATTGAAAAGTTCGACATTGACGGTATCAGGTTCGACTCGGCGCATGCCGTGCCCATAATGATGAAGCGGAACAACTATCCCTTTGTTCACGGCAGAAGACGCAGCGACGAAGAGATGCTCTGCGGAAACATAATTGTGAATGACCGCGAGTACGGCCACTTTATAACAACCGGATACTACGACTGCGAGTGCAGGGAAAAGATTTCGGTGCCGCTGCATTTTTACCTGATGCAGAATATCGAAAGAAAGATAAAGGATCGCGGGAAAAACTTTTTCATAAACATAGCCGAATGTTTCTGGGGACACGAAAAGTACCTTACCCGTACAGGCCTTGTTCCATACAACTCGTCGTTATTTAAAATCTGCGAGAACATTACTCACGGTAAAAGTGACGTGCGTGAGATATACCATATTTACGATAATTACTTCCCGTCCGTGCTGCCCGAAGGCACAGAGCTGCTTGGAATACTGGGCAACCACGACGAGCGCCGCGCCCTGAACACCTTTGGTCACAGGGGCCTGCGCGCAGCAGTGGCGCTGACCTCGTTTATGAGCAGTATAATCATGGACTACGAGGGAAGCGCGGAGGGTGAGGGCTGGAAGGTCTACCTTGACAATATCTACGTGAACTGGAACCAGTTTGAGTACGCCTCGCACCGCAGCCTTGAAGGGTTCTACCGCGATGTCTACAGATTCCACACAGGGCAGAAGGGGCGCGGCGCCCTTGTATGGGCAAACAACAACATGGTTGCGGCTTCGCTCAAGTTTACCGGCGCTGTTGTGTGGCTGGGCGTGTTTAATTTCAGTGATTCGAACCAGGATGTATCGGTACAGTTTGACAACCCGGTGCTTGAAATAGACGATGACGATGCATTTATACTTTCAGACCCTCTTTATTCAGCCATAACTCATTCATACAGGTATTATACAGGCAGGGAACTAAAAGTATCAAGGGTCAACACCGTAGTAACCTACACTGACCGCATAAAAATACTCAGGCTTGAAAGAACATCGCTCGCCGAACACTACGACGAGTTCCTTGCTGATTCGTTCATAAGGCTCTGCGAACTTGCGGATACCCGGAAAATAAATGACAATTTTTTCTATGCTGAACTGACAGGTCACATCGACAGTTACGAATCCTTTACTGATTTTATCACTGACAGGCTGCTGGCAAACAGCGGTATCAGCAGGGAACAGGGTGAACTGGGACTAAAGCGCAGCATATTCCACCTTTACAGGAACGGGAAGGTTTCAGCCGACATGGTAAGGAACTTTCTTGACCGCATGGAGTGTGATGTGGGAATTTTTCCATTGCTGGCGCGGACGCTGAGACATCATTACGAGAAGGGGAGCATGGTCTTTATGTCGGCCGAAGCCGAGCCGTTCTCCAAGAGCGGCGGGCTTGCTAACGTGGTCTATGAGCTTCCCCGTGAACTCGTGCGCGCGGGTGAGGATGTGCATGTGATAACGCCGCTATACAGGAACGGCAGCCGGAAAGAGAAGCGCAAGATGGATGAAGCCATTGAAAAATATAATATAAAATATACAGGCCGCAACGTAAAGATATGGATAATGAGCACCGAGTACGAGGTGGGTGTGCATTACGGCTTGGTTGACGGCGTAAAATACTACCTGCTTGACCACTACGAGTTTTTTAACGGGCTCTACTGGGGTATCACTGCTGAAGAGAAGCTCAGAAAGAGGATAGGTTTTGCCCGCGCATGCGCCGAGGTTATACTCACTTTCGGTATTAACGCAAGGTACACATTTACAAACGACGCGTTCACCGGGATATTTAACGGTATTATCAGGTGCGACCATTACTACGACAGCAACCCGGTTTTTATGAACTCTACTTTCATTCACATAATGCATAACGGGGGCTGGCAGTATTTTGATGCCTACGAAAGAATGGAGAACGGTTTTGACCTGTTCAATCTGTTTAACCTTCCCTCGTGGCGCGCGGGGGATTTCTGTGACCCGGTATTCGGTGGCCGCCTTAACTGCATGGCCACAGGGATAAGGTTCGCCCGCAAGACCATAACCGTCAGCCCGTCTTATGCCCGGCAGGTAGAGATAGCATGTGACGGACTTGAACGCATACTGCACGACGTGAAAGGGATAAGCAACGGTATAGGTTCGGACTTCAGGAGCAAGATCGAAATCTCCATGGCTGAATCGGATTTTATTCACAACCATTATCCGGCGCTGATGGACCGCATAAAACATGATGTTGAACTTAACAAAAAGATAAAATCGCGTTATCCCGAAATACTTAAAGGTAACGGTACCGTGGAATCGATAACCGATCCTGTCAGGAAAAAAATTGTTTCGCGCATGAGGAACAAGCTGATGCTGCAGGTCGAACGCGGGCTGAAGGTTGATCCTGACCTGATACTTGCAACAATGATACACCGTATTTCAGAGCAGAAGGGTTTCCAGCTTCTGCTCGATGCATCGGAGGGAATTTTTAAAGACCTTGGATTCCAGCTGATTGCCGGAGGCGGTGTGTCAGCCGGTGACAACAGGGGAGAGGCAATCGCGAACGGCCTGTACCTGCTTAGCCGGTATTATCCTGAGAGGGTGCACGCATCGTTCGGTTACCAGGACGTGAGTATACCGCTGCTCTGTTCGGATTTTTTTATTATGCCTTCAATGCATGAACCGGGCGGTATCTCGCAGCTTGAGGCCATGGCAGCGGGTTGCTCTATAATAGCAAGGGCAACGGGCGGACTCAGGGATACTATCAAACCGGTCACCATGCAGGGCGATAATCCTGAGGGCTCCGGATTTCTGTTTACTGACTTTTCGCCATGGGCATTTTATGACGCGATGAAGAGAGCGAGCGACTTTTTCAGAAGCTCTGACGATATTAAATTCAACAAAGTAAGGGAGAACTGTGAGAAGGCTTCCTACTTCTGGGACAGGCCTGCGCGTGAATATATTGATACTGTTTATGATCTTACCGAGACTATCAGGATGTAGCAGAGGGACTTTGTAGCTATCCGGACTGAGTCCACATTCTGCCCGCATTGACTTTTTCGGCCCCCGGCCGTTAAACCAGTTTTTTTACATAAACTTAAACCGGCTGACCCCACAGGGGGCTTAACATAATTTAGGACAAAAAAATACGGGATATCTCTATCCCGTTTGTTGCAAAAGGTCTTCCCTGACTGCCTTAATTTTCAAGGAATACCGTTGGAGTGTAAAATGAAAATTTAATTCTTGATATAAAATCGGCTGTATTATTAAATTTCTTGAATAAATTTTTTATGATTTGCGGAAAAAATATCATAAAATCATCATCTGCTGTAAGGCCCCCGGCGTTAAAATTATATTTTTCCGGAGCATTATGGCGCCACTCCCAAAGGGGGTTTATGAACTTTTCAGATTGTAGCCAAATGTTAAATTCATAAACCCCTTCCGGGGGTGGCTGATGGATGTATATGAATTACTGCAATACCTGTCAGCCGGGGGCATGCGGTAAATATTCGCGAATAATAATGGATAAATTATGAATTATAAAAAAATAACATTCTTTTTTTTTCTCCTGCTTTTCACAGGCTGTTCGCTCTTTCATAATGGCGGGACAATCACCGGGCAGCTGAAGGGGGGATCAATTATACCCGAGAATGCGGTCAGAATTTACCTGCGGGAACATACTGCAGATGATAACGGCGGAGAGTTCAACAGTGAATTCAGCCGCAGGTTAAAGAGCAGAATAAACCTTGACGGCAGGCTCGCGGTCGTTGAGTCCTCCGATGCAGCGGACCTGCTGCTTGATGCGTCCACTGTACATTATGCCGAAGAGAATGTTAAGTTTGATGTTACCGGAAGGCCGGTGCTTCGCAGAATTTCAATCACCGTGCGCGTCACCCTTTCGGAACGGTTAACGGGCAGGGTGATAATCAGGGATAAGGAGACAGACCTCTTGACTGAATATAATCCTGACAGCGCAATAATCAATGAAGTGTACAGGGAACTTGCAGACAGGGCATCGGCCGCGGTGCTTTCGATAATACTTACGGGCTGGGCATCAGTTGAAAATCCGCGCATCATGAGGAATCTATGACTATTAAAAAGTACCCTGCATCCAAAGAGTTTTTTACACAACTTCACGCCGGTGTAAAACATAAAATATTTCTTCTTCTGGGAGAGGAGGAGGGTGAGAAGGACAAGGCTGTGAAGCTTATACTTGACAGGGTCTTTGGTGATTCGCCGGACAGGGGGCTGAATACCGGCAGGTTTATTTTAAGTGAAGATAAAAATGCCAGGGATGAATTCACCTCGGCTGCTGATTTTGTAATGGGCGGGTCAATGTTTTCAAACATCCGCGTGTGCGTAATTCGCAACATTAATAACGTCAAGTTTGACGAAAGCCTTAAGAATACCTTCAGCGACATGGTGTCAGGGATACCTGACGGAACAATAATTGTCATGACCTCTACGGATAACCAGCCCCCCGCATTTATAGAAAAGGACTACCCCGGCGCGGTCCACATTGTGCAGTTCTGGAAATACTTTG
>JAAYBQ010000218.1 GCA_012730035.1 Spirochaetota bacterium | reverse complement strand
GATCTGCCTCAACTTCGGCATAGCAAATGAATTTAATGGCACATGCAACCTCAGGTTCGACGACACCAATCCTTCAAAGGAGGAGACCGAGTACGTTGAATCGATCCAGGAGGATGTAAAGTGGCTGGGCTTCAACTGGACCGCGCTTTATTATGCATCGGACTATTATGAACAGCTGTACAATTTTGCCGTTACCCTGATTAAAAAGGGCAAGGCATACGTCTGCGACCTGACGCAGGAGGAGATGAGGCAGTACCGCGGCACACTGAAGACACCGGGAAAGGAGAGCCCTTTCAGGAACCGCAGCGTCGAGGAGAACCTGGACCTCTTTACGCGTATGAGAAACGGCGAGTTTGCTGACGGAGAGAGAACACTCCGCGCGAAGATAGACATGAGTTCGGGATACATTGTGCTCCGCGACCCCGTTCTGTACAGGATACAGCGCACTACCCATCACCGCACCGGCGACGCGTGGTGCATATACCCCATGTACGACTTCGCGCACCCGCTCTCTGATTCAATCGAGGGGATTACCCATTCTATATGCACCCTTGAATTTGAGAACAACCGGCCGCTCTATGACTGGGTCGTGAATGAAGCGGACACCACGCATAAACCGCGGCAGATAGAGTTTGCCCGCCTTAACCTTTCGTACACTGTTATGAGCAAACGCAAACTGCTTGAACTTGTTACAAAGAATTACGTGAACGGATGGGACGACCCGCGTATGCCCACAATCGCCGGTATCCGCAGGCGCGGCTACACCCCCGAATCCATAAGGGACTTTGCAGAACGCATTGGTGTAGCAAAGGCTGACAACATGGTTGACATTGCAATGCTTGAACACTGCCTGCGCGAAGACATGAATAAAAGGGCGCAGAGGGTCATGGCTGTAATAGACCCTGTAAAGGTTATAATTGACAACTATCCCGAAAATGATGTTGAATACGTTGACGCTGTCAATAATCCCGAAGATGAGAGTACGGGTAAACGCAAGATGCCCTTTTGCCGCGAACTCTACATAGAAAGGACCGACTTTATGGAGGTGCCATCAAAGGGGTATTTCAGGCTTGCGCCCGGGGCCGAGGTCCGGTTTAAGCACGCTTACTATATTAAATGCCAGTCCTGCGTTAAGGATGACGAGGGTAATGTCACGGAGATTCACTGCACATTCGATCCTTCAACACAGGGCGGATGGTCACAGGACGGACGCAAGGTCAAGGGTACAATACACTGGGTATCGGCCAGGCACGCTGTTGCATGCGAGGCAAGGCTTTACGAGCATCTGTTCACAAAGGAGAATCCGGACGACCTTGCCGAGGGTGAGGACTACAAGGCCAACCTGAACCCCGATTCGCTTAAGGTCGCGTCAGTCTTTGTTGAGCCCTTTATTAAGGACGCGGTGCCAGGTGACCGTTTCCAGTTCGACAGGACCGGTTATTTCTGCATGGACCCTGATTCAACAACGGGTAAACCTGTTTTTAACAGGACCGTTCCACTTAAGGATTCATGGGTCAGGGCCGCGGCAAAGAAGGGTTGATTAATGAGAAAAATTTCTGATTAAAATAGTGTAATTCCGCGCGTCAGAGCCTGAATCAATATTCGGGCACGTCTCATGTTGTGTCAGAATAGATCAGCCGGGGATCTTCCGGTGGTCGCCCGATTTCGCGGTACTTTCAGGTTAGCCGCGCTATTTACCGGATTGATCGAGCGCTTTTTTTATGGCCGTAACTATTTCGCTTATCTGGTATGGTTTCTGCAGAAAGCCCGATATGTTCATGTTCTTAAACCTGTCCTCTATGTCGCTTTCACAGTACCCGCTGCTTATAATAATGGGCACGGAATAACTTATCTTCCGCAGTTCCGCAAGCGCCTCTACGCCGTCCAGTTCAGGCATTGTAAGGTCAAGTATTATGCACGAAATAGTACTGATATTTTCGCTGAAGATGTTGATTGCCTCCCGCCCGTTCTGCGCGAGCAGTACGTTGTAACCTGCGATTGTGAGCATCTTTGTGGCCAGGTCGCGGATGTATTGTTCGTCGTCAGCTATAAGTATGGTGGCATTTTTTCTTTTTGTGTCAATGGGCGAATCCTCTTTATCTTTCTGCGCGGCCGCGGGCTTATCGTCAACTACTGGAAAGTAGACCCTGAATGTGCTCCCTTTTCCCGGTTCGCTTTCTACCTGCAGCCCGGCATTGTGGCTCTTTATTATTCCCGACACTGCCGCAAGTCCAAGCCCCCTGCCGGTGAACTTGGTGGTGTAGAAGGGGTCAAATATGTGTTTGATCCTTTCCGGGTCTATGCCGCACCCGGTATCGGTAATCTCCATGCAGATGTGGGTCCCGGGCTTCATGCTGAAGTTCATGGCCAGATGTTCAATCATTTCATAATCGCATTCTTTCAGGTATGTCATCAGACTTATTGACCCGGCGCTGTTGCCTATTGCCTCTGAGGCGTTAAGTATAAGGTTCATTATTATCTGGCGGACCTGTGTGATGTCACCCTTTATCATCTTGAGTCCCGATGAGAGTCCGTAAGTCAGTTTTATTTTCTTGGAGATTGATGTCTCAAGAAGGCTCTCCATTTCGAAGATCACTTCGTTGATGTCTATTAATTCAATCTTGAATGATCCCTTGCCCGAGTATGCGAGCATCTGGTTGGTCAGTTCGCTTGCCCTTTTCGCAGCCCTTTTTATTTCGAGCAGACGGTGCTGCAGCGGCGATCCGTCAGAGAGTTCGTAGAACATTATGTCAGCGTTGCCCATGATGCCCAGCAGCAGGTTGTTAAAGTCATGCGCTATTCCCCCGGCGAGTATTCCCAGGCTTTCAAGCTTCTGAGCCTGCTGCATCTTATGTTCAAGTTTTTTTCTGCGGTTTTCGGCGTT
This sequence comes from Spirochaetota bacterium, assembly GCA_012730035.1. Classification (GTDB taxonomy): domain Bacteria; phylum Spirochaetota; class UBA4802; order UBA4802; family UBA5550; genus JAAYBQ01. The sequence goes on along the minus strand of JAAYBQ010000218.1, from coordinate 6,188 downwards.
CTTCTGTTCTGTAATATCAGTAATTGATCCCGCCATTCGCGCGGGTTTTCCCGACTCGTCGTATTCGACAATCTTTCCCCTTGAGAAGAACCACCTGTTCTCGCCCGAGGGGAGCTTGATCCTGTATTCGTCTATGTAGTATTCCCTGATCCCCTTGAGGTGCTCGATCATTGCCTTCATTGAGGCGGGGAAGTCCTCTTCGTGCAAAAACTCGCTCCACTTTTTTCTGTCTACGGGTATAACATTGGAGTCAAGGCCCAGCAGCAGGGACATCGACTTGTTTATTATAAGTGTCTCTTCTTTCAGGTTGTAGTCCCACAGGCCTATGACGCCGTTATTGATGGCTATGTCCAGCCTGTCCCACATCTTCTTCAGTTCAAGCTCGGCCTCGTAGCGATCGGTTTCGTCCCGTCCCGATGCAAAGACCAGCCCCTTTTCGATAAAGGGTATAATGTTCCACCTGATAATTCTGTAGGTGCCGTCGTTTCGGCTGTGCCTGGTGGTCAGCGTCATGGATGTTGTCCCTTTTCCCACGTTGCGCAGCAGTTCCGTTGTTTTTTCACGGTCATCGGGATGGATCAGGGTTCTTACGTCAATGGATTTAAGTTCATCTTCGCTCCAGCCCAGTATTTCAGTCCACGCGGGGTTGAACTGCTGGAGCCTGCCCCTGGTGTCCATGATCGCAATAAGGTCACCGGAAAAATTAAAGAACATGTCGCGGTTGAACCGTGCCTCTTCAAGCTCTGTTATATCCACGACGAATGTTGTTATTAACTGCCTGCCGGTGTTGATCTCGGGCAGAAGCAGAAAGTATACGTTAAAGAACGCGGTTGTTCCGTCCTTTCGTATGCCCGCCACATTTTCAAGGTGCAGCATGCCTTCGGTGCCGATTCTGGAAACGATGCTGTCCCTGAGGTTGCCGTCCCGATAGAACTGGCGCGAGTTTTTGACGGAATTTTTAAGGTCATCGAGCGAATCATACCTGAAGTATTTTATAAACGAGTTGTTGGCGTTGAGTATCCCGCCTTCAAGTGTGGCCTGGATTATGCCCATGGGCGCGTAGTCAAATACCTGCCTGAACCGGGCTTCGTTTTTTTTGAGCTTCTCGTTAATCTCCTCGAGGTCCATCTGGTTGCGCTGAAGTTCATCCATCATCGCAGCCATCTCTTCGTTCTGCGCCTCAGACTCCTCGTACAGAGCCTCGGTCTCTATTTTCTTGCTGTTGTATTCTGTCTCCAGTCTTTTCTGTTTTGTTATATCAAGTATTACGCCCTCGGACCTGTACGGGATGCCGTTTTTGCGTGAAGTAATCTTCCCCAGAAAAAATATCCAGATCCACGAATCGCTGTGTGTTTTAAGACGAAGCTCCATTTCGATAAAATCGGATTCGGTGCTGTTTATGTTTTTAACGAGCTCCTGAAGGTCGGCGGGGTGTACTATGGCGCGCCAGTCGTTCTGGTCTACACCCGTGCCCGGGTAATAGCCCAGTTTATCCTTCCAGAAGTTTTCGAGCGTGAACCTGTCGGTCTTTCTGTCCCAGGTCCATGTCCCCATGCTGTAGCCTGACATGGATTCCCTGTCAGGCAGTATCCTTTTAAGTTTTTTTATCTGTCTTTTAAATATATTCATGATTATATATCTGTATAATCCGGTTAATAATCGTAAAGATTGGCAGAGGGTTTGCCTGTTATAATTTCATTGCTGTCCCGCTCAATGGTATTGACCAGTTTTTTTATCAAAACGGCTGCCTCCGGGGCAACCTCTTCATCATCCGAAGCTGTGCCCTTTGCGGCGGGGACATGCTCCATTATAAACGTGAAATTATTAGTACTCTTACGGAATGATGTCCTTACTTCGCCCGGCTTCATTCTGACTATTTCACTGCTTCCCCGTTCCATTCTTTCCGTAAGCAGTTCAAGTTTCTCATCGGTCTCGCCGGAAAAGCGGACCTCGTCGCACCGCATGCATTTTTTTGCAGGGATGTTCATTATGATAAGGCTGAAGTTTTTACGGCTTGTCCTGAATGTGCTTTTGCCGTCAATGAGCACACCACCGCACTTACACTGCATAGCTACCCCTCTATAACCGGATTAAATGGTTTGTAAGACATTTTTATCATATTCCCGGCGGTCAGGCGGCCGGTTTTTTTTGATTAACTTTTCTGCAAAAATAGTAAAAGAATACTCACCATATAAATCAATACTTTTTTAAAGTGCGTTAAAAAAGGGGAAGTCTAACAGAGTTAATTGAGTAATTATTTTTTAGTAAAATGCTCTATTACCTCCGCCGCTAAAGGTTGAGTAGGGGATTGAAACGATCGTACCGCGCGGATACATATTTTAATGAATAATTACTGGAAGTTTATTACTATTTTTTATTATTCTTTTATTGACACGGGCATATTCAGGGTATGATTAATTTTGAGTTTTTATGACGGCAGGAGGGGGTATGGACAGGCTTGAGGAGGCTGCGGCTATTATCAGAAAATCACGTAATATGATCGCACTCACCGGTGCGGGTGTCTCTGTCGAGAGCGGCATCCCCGATTTCAGGAGTGCCGGCGGCTTATGGGACAAATATGACCCGGCGATATACGCATCTATCCAGTCATTCAACAGCATGCCCGAAACGGTATGGAAAATGATATTCGAGATGATAGAACTGACTGAGACTGCGAAACCGAACAGCGCGCACTATGCCCTTGCTGAACTTGAATCGATGAATTTTCTGAAGGCCCTTATCACCCAGAATATTGACAACCTTCACCAGGAGGCCGGCAGTAAAAACGTTATAGAGTTTCACGGGAATGCAAGCCATCTTCAATGCCTGCGCTGCGGGAAAGAATATGAAGCATCCGGGTTCGATATGTCCGGTAAAAAAATTCCCCTTTGCAGCTGCGGCAACATACTTAAACCGTCGGTTATATTTTTCGGCGAGATGATCCCCCATGAAGCTCTAAGCCGGTCGGCATTTTATGCGTCAAGGGCCGATGTTGTGATTGTGGCCGGCACCTCTGCGGTTGTTTACCCCGCGGCGGCAATTCCGCAGCAGGCAAGAGTGAACGGCGCAAAAATTATAGAGTTCAATATCGAAGAAACCGGTCTTACGGAGACCGGGACCGATATTTTTATACATGGTTCCGCGGGCAGAACGCTGCCGCGGCTTGTTGAATTACTTAAGTAACGGACGGATGCGTGGACAGAATAATACTTCTACCTGAACACATAAGGCACATGATAGCCGCGGGCGAGGTGGTCGAGGGGCCTTTTTCCGTGGTCAAGGAACTGGTCGAGAATTCACTGGACGCAGGCGCCACGGTTGTTGATGTTCAGGTGCATGACTGCGGGCTTAAAAAGATTACGGTTCGCGACAACGGATGCGGAATACGCAGTTCCGAGATTGAACTTGCGGTCATGGAACACGCTACGAGCAAGCTTGAGGATGGTTCGGGTCTTGACTGCATACGCACGTACGGTTTCAGGGGCGAGGCGCTCTCAAGTATCGCGTCTGTTTCAGGGCTTGTTATTCTTTCCCGAAGGGCTGATGAGGAGAGCGGATCAAGGCTTGAATCGGTTTCGGGCAACGCCGGCGTCACTACTTACATGGGGGCGCCGGGAACAACGGTTGTGGTCGAAAACCTGTTTCACAATGTTCCAGCGCGTAAAAAATTCCTTAAGGCCAGAAAAACCGAGCTTCGAAATATACGCGAGGCGCTTCTTAAAATCGCCCTTGCCGCGTACCGCACCGCATTCACCTTTGAGGTGGACGGCAGGCGCCAGGTAACACTACCCGCTGCCGCTGACAGGGCTGAACGGATATGCCAGATCTTCGGCAGGGACATAATGGACAACCTTTACTACGAGGAGCTGAGCGACCTGAAGGCCCGCATAAGCGGATTTCTTTCGCGCCCGTCTTTTGTGCGCCATTCAAGGAACATGCAGTTCCTTTACATAAACAACAGGCCCGTCGAGAGCAGGTATTTTTCGTATCACCTGGCGCGTGCCTACGAGGCTGTAATACCCCGGGGAAAATATCCGGCTGCGATAGTATTTCTTGAGATAGACCCTGAACTTACGGACGTGAACGTTCACCCTGCCAAGCGCGAGGTCAGGCTCTTTGACCAGAAATATATTGATGAACTTGTGTACGGACTTGCGCGAAAGTCTCTTAACAGGATTCACTCGCTTCCGGTTAATTCACCGGAGAATTATACATGGGGCGAGGGTGAATTAACCGGGCCTTACCGGTCTGCGGCCCTGCAGCAGGCACCTGCCGGCGCGGGTGAACCCTTAACCGACGGGTTCGCCGGCACGCTCTTCTGTGATCCTCCTGCATCAGAAGTGACACGTGAGCCGGTCAGTACCATTGACGGAACGGGCGCAGGTTTCACTATACTCGGAGTTCTTTTCGGAACCTACATAGTCGCCGAAAAGGATGAGTCGATGCACATAATAGATTTTCACGCGGCGCACGAAAGGTTAATCTACGACAGGCTCATGGCAGCGGGCCGGGAACCGGTGTCGCAGGAGCTTCTGTTCCCGGTACAGATGGAGCTTGACGTTGCCTCATTCGCTGCCGCGATAGATAACATTGAGGCCTTCAGCTCTGCCGGCTTCGAGGTAGAGGAATTTTCCGCGAACACGCTCCTGGTGCGTTCAGCGCCCGTTGAAGCAGGGGGGAGCGACATTGAAGTTCTTGTAAAAAATATGATTGATAATATTCGTGATGAGAAAAAGACTAATAATATACGTGAAAAGTTCATGGCTCTTATTGCCTGCCATTCCGCAAGAAGAAGCGGCGATGCACTGTCCATGGCCGAAATGGCGCATCTGGTAAAAACCGTATTTGATGTTGCGCCCGATCTGAGGTGCCCGCACGGAAGGCCCTTTGTTTATACCCTTGGTAAAAATGAACTGGAGAGGATGTTCAGAAGATGAAAAAAATTGTGCTTGCAGTCAGTTCTTCAATTTCCGCCTACAAGTCCTGCGACCTGTCAAGGCTCTTTGTAAAGGCAGGTTACGATGTGCATGTATGCCTTACGGATCATGCAGCAAGGCTGGTTTCTCCCCTTACCCTTGAGGCGCTCACGGGGAACCCGGTCTGTTCAAATGAAACCCTCTGGGAAAAGAGGAAGATGGGGCACATTGCCCTCAAGGATGGCGCCTCGCTCTTCCTGGTCGCGCCTGCAACGGCGAACATAATAGGCAAATTCGCCGGAGGAATCGCTGACGACCTGGTGAGCACCACTTTTCTTGCCATGACCTGCCCTGTAATGGTTGCTCCCGCGATGAATCCCGGTATGTTCGCCCACCCGGCCGTGCAGGAGAACATTGCGAAACTGAAAGGCTGGGGCGTTCACATTGTTGAACCTGACTCAGGTCCGGTCGCATGCGGAGACGAGGGTAAAGGAAGGCTTGCTGACGTGAATATAATTTTTGAGGCGGCGTGCAGTGCTATTAACTCAAAGTAAAATAATAGTTACGGGCGGGCCCACACGTGAATGGTTCGATCCCATAAGGTATATCTCGAACGCATCCTCCGGCAAGATGGGTGTCGCGCTTGCTGACGAGGCATACAAAAAGTCCAGGGATACGGTCTTTATCCACGGCCCCATAAACGAATACTATATAATGGACAGGCCCTACAGGTGCGTACCCGTTGAATCGACCGCGGACCTTCTCGCAGCGGTACTCGCGGAACTTTCGGAACCATGCGTACTTATAATGGCCGCTGCGCCCGCAGATTATACACCGGTCGCAAGGTCGGGCGAGAAGATAAAAAAAAGTGACGGCGACCTTGTAATCACCATGAAAAGAACTCCAGATATCCTTAAAAATGTGGCAGAAATCAGGAAAAGCAGGGGACTTGTTGATATATTTGTAGCAGGCTTTGCGGCGGAAACAATTAACACAGAGGAGTATGCCGTGAAAAAACTTAAGAGCAAGAGTCTTGACATGATCTGCCTTAATGATGTTTCAGTGGAGGGTGCGGGTTTTAACACTGACACCAACATAATGACAATCTTTACCGCTGCTGGTGAAAGGATCGAATTACCCATGCAGAGCAAGAATCTTGTGGCAGAGAATATTTTAAGGCAGATTGAGATCGGGCTCTCGCAAAGGGGGTAGGTTATGAAATACAGAAAACCCGCTGTTGCCGGATCGTTTTACCCGGGGAATTCCGCAGCG
>JAAYBQ010000217.1 GCA_012730035.1 Spirochaetota bacterium | reverse complement strand
TTTTGTCACACGGGGATCAATGACTACCATTTTTCCGCCGTTATCAAGGGCTTTCTGAACCCATTTAAATGATATGGGGTGATTCTCTGCTGGATTACATCCGATAACGATGACTACGTCAGCGTTCTTGATGTCTATCCAGTGATTGGTCATGGCACCACGACCGAAAGAAGCCGCCAGACCGGCGACTGTTGCGGAGTGTCAAATCCGCGCCTGGTGTTCCAGGTATGAGACTCCAAGTAACCTCTGGAATTTAGTCAGCGCATAGCACTCTTCGTTGTCAAGCGCTGCACCGCCGAAGCTGGCTATACCGTTAGTTCTGTTAACAGTAACGCCGTCTTCTTTGTCCTGGAATGTCGCATCACGGGTGTCTTTAACTTTACGCGCGATTTTTTTAATCGCTTCTTCCCATGAGATTGTTTCCCACTCGGTTCCGCCTGGCCTTCTGTACTGAACTGTGTCAAGACGGCGTACTTTTACGCCAACCTGGTACAGGGCAGCGCCCTTGGAACATAATGATCCCTGGTTTATGGGGTGATCAGGGTCACCTTCAATGTTGATTATCTTTCCGTCGCGAGTGGAGACGATAAGTCCGCATCCGACTCCGCAGTAAGGGCAGATAGTTGTGCTTTCGCTTGCGCCTTTAAGTTTGTTCGGACCGACAGAACAGCCGGTCATTAAGGACGCACCTCCCAAAAAGCTGCCGGCAGCAGTAGCTCCTGACAGTTTGAGGAAATTTCTTCTGGTAACAGGCATGAATATCCTCCCAAATTTGTATATATATGTTAAGTGTTGCATTGACAAAGCAACGACTATGCTGATTTGATGGAAGATTTAAAATTTACTCTTTATTTATGTTTTTATTCTCCCGTTTATCCCGATTGAAGAAACAAATCGGGATTGCAGTATGTTATATTTATATTTTATCTATTTTATAATAAAATTTATTTATAACATAATAATGTTTTAAGTTAGTCAACAAATATAACAATTTTATCCATTTTTTTATTCAAGTTGATGCCTGGCATTGTTTATCAGATTAAGATTGAATCCCAGTATTACCCTGTTCCCGATTATAAATACAGGTGTGGGGAAGGGATCATCCTTTTTTGCATACCGGCCCTGTTTTTTATAATACGGCAGGCTGTTTTTTGTATGGTACTCATAAATATCCCGGTCGTAGTAGACAAATTGAGTCTTGCCGGTTTTTTTTCTGATTGATTCACATTTGTCTGTAAGCTTCTGTATGTTCTTTTTGACGGGTTTATTGTTTTCATCAACGATCCTGTATGCAACAAAGTTCAGATCTTCGTAAATCCATGAGACTCCGTCAGCAAGTTTTGCAGGTTTTTTAAAATGGTCCTGGGCGCGTTTGCAGGCTTCACAGTATTCTGCGTAAAAGTAGAAAACAGTTTTTTTGCTCCGGGCTGCACCTGCAGGATTGGCCGGATCAATAATGGAGACTAATGTAAACGTAAGGCAGAGAAGCATAATTTTTTTCATGATGTACCTCTATTGTTCATTTATCATTTTTTTGCCCTCGGTCCAGCCGGCCGGGCAGAGTCCGCCTCCGGTGCGGACGGCTATTGCCGCGTCGAGTTTTCGGAGTATTTCGCCGGCATTGCGCCCTATTGAATCATGTGTGTACTCGGCAGCTACAATACTTCCATCCGGATCAACGATGAATACAGCACGTATTGCCGTTCCCGTTGATTCATTGTAGACACCCAGTGACCGGCTGAAAATTCCTGCGCGGTCAGAGAGCATGGGGAACTTTATATCTTTAAGAAGGGGATTATCCTTCTGCCATGCGCGGTGTACGTATGCTGAGTCGGTGCTTATGCTGAGAATTTCCGCACCCGTATTCCTGAATTCCTGATAGTAATCGGATAGTTCCTTAAGTTCCGTGGGGCATACAAATGTAAAGTCTGACGGGTAGAAAAACAGGATGATCCATTTGCCTCTGTAGTCTGCAAGGTTGATCCTTGTAACCTTCCCTTTATAGAAAGCATCAAGCTCAATCCATTGGATTTGCCTGCCAATAATAGTGGTTCCGGACGGCCTGATCCTGGCTGAGGAACTTTTTTTTCCATCGGCATATAATGAAACAGCTGCTATCAGTATTGTTGTTATAATCAGAATTTTTTTCATCACCTGAATTATCGCCTCTATTAAATAGATTTCTGAGCGTATTATGTTAATAATAATATAAGTGTGGACTTTTTTTCAATTGTTTTTTGATCTTCTGCGCCGGTCTGTTGCCTGCGCCGGGGGGACGGTCAGCTGTTTTTGTGTTTCCATTCTATTGCAAATTTGATCAGTTCTGTACCGCTGCGAAGGTTCAGTCTGGCCTTGATGTTCAGTTTATGCGCCTCCACTGTCTTGACGCTTATGTTCATCTCCCGGGCAATGTCGCTGCTCTTAAGGCCGGCGGCAATATATCTGAAAACTTCAAATTCACGGTTGCTGAGAGTTTTTATCATGGCTTCGTCGTCGCCGATGTTTTCATTGGCAATGTTATTCAGAAGTCTTGATGTGATTTTATCGCTCAGGTAGAGCATACCGGAGAGTATGGTGCGGATCGCCTTGACGATGTTATCCGTAAGGTCGTTTTTCATTATATATCCCTTGGCTCCAGCCTTGATCGCGCGTTCAGCGTAAAGGTTCTCGTCGTGCATAGAGAGTACAAGCGTCAGTATTCCCGGATATCTTTTTTTTAAACCTTTTATAAGGTCGATTCCATTGGTTGTGCCTTTGAGTGAAATGTCGACTATAACAAGGTCTGGTGAATCGCTTTCAATTGCCCTGACTGCCGCTTCGGCATCCTGTACCGATTTAACGACCTTCATGTCAGACTCCCTGTCAATCAGCTGCTGTATGCCGTTTGCTACTATGGGATGGTCGTCTACAATGACAATTCTTGCTACGTCCGGGGATGCCATTTTATAACTCCTTTTCAATATTGATACGTTCGGGATTAAAGCTTACCTTTACCGTTGTTCCGCGGTTTCGTGATCCTTTTATTTCAAGAAGGCCGCCGATAGATCTTGCCCTGTACCTCATTATTGCAAGACCTGCGCCGGGGAACCGGAGTTTGTTTTCCTGTATCCCCTTTCCGTTATCTGTAATTCTCATGACATACAGGTTCTTTTCAGGTGAGAGTGTAATAGTTATAGTGTCGCATCCCGAATGTTTTACTGCATTGACCGATGATTCTATGATAATGTTGAACAGTTCACTTATCACAGATTCCGAGGTTATGTTCACTTCGGGGTGAATGGTATAACTGTACTGTAACCCGTAATATTTGGACATCATGATTGTGGCCGCGTCAAGCATTTCCCGCAGGTCCAGACCCTGGTTTTTAAAGGGTATCAGCCCGTGCGACAGGCGGCGAACATCGTTCATCATGTCCTTGATCGATTTTTCTATTTCAACAAGTTCGTCGGAAATTCCGGGGGAAACGCTGCGTATTCTGTCTGAAAGGAGTTTAAGGCGAATGTCTGCAGCCAGAAGATCATGGCCTAAATCGTCGTGAAGGAGTATGCCGATCCGCTTGCGTTCCTGGTATATGGCTTTAAGTATTCCCGCTTCAAGCTGTACACGCTCGGTTATATCTCTGCCGCTAAAAATAACTCCTGTTATGTTTTCATCTCCGGTTGTATTGGGGTGCAGCGATATCTCGTAAAGATTGAGATTATCCCGGTTTTTAATCCATACCTCGATTTGTGAGTCCTTTCCTGAAAGTGCAGCGTTGAATCTTTTAATAAGTTTGCCGTCGGCTGAATCAGCTATGCTGCTGAATATGTTGTAAAAATCACAGCTGGACGAGTCGGGGGCGCAGGGTGCGAAGCGTTCCCTGAACGCAGTGTTTGAAAACTGGATATTTCCGCTTCTGTCAAAAAAAGCCAGGCTGTTGGTTGATCTTGAAACAATGCTTTTAATTATTTCTATTTCTGAATGTATTTTACGTTTTCCGTAAAGGTTGACAACAAGCTCTGCAGCTATGGTGAAAACCGATTTCAGGTCATCGGGAACTTTTGCCATTTTTTTTGAAATGCTGCATCCGAGGAATCCCCATAACAGATCATTCGATATGAGTGGTGCAATTACTGCGGATTTAATTACAGGATTAATCCTCTGTTTAAGTTCGAATTGTGGATTGAACTTAAGACTGAATATGTCCGGTACAGCAATTATCTCATGTCGCCGGGCATCCCAGTTTATCGGTACTTCGGCAGCTTTTATGCTTTTTAACGTAGGTACATATCCTTTGCGGATCCAGCTGTGTGTATATACAAGTTCAGACCTGTCTTCAGTCAGTACCAGTATGTAGCAGTGTTCAACCTTCGCGTATTTACCCGTGAGCATCAGCAGTTTACGCAGATGTTCATCTATTTCAAGGACAGGTATGTTAATCGATTCGAGGGCAAGAGTGGTAAGAAGACGTTCAAGGCCTTTGGATGATGGCTTCTTCTCAATGCGTCTCATATTTCCCTGTCAATGGCATTGCCCGACATTGCTTTTACAGGGCAGGCCATACGGCAGAGTCCGCATGCAACGCACTTATCGGCATCGAACCTAACTTCCATGGTCTCCCTGTCAATATAGAGGGCATCGACCCTGCAGACCGCGGTGCACGCCCCGCAATGGACACATATTTTTTCATCCCTGATGATCATGTCCGCCAGAACCTGTACTTCTACCCCTTCGTCGGTAAAATATTTTATTGTTTTTTCGAGCTGTTGGTCGGTCCCCTTAAGGCCAAGGATAAGCCGGCCTTCAAGTTTCGGCAGTATTTTGGCTTCGAGCACGTTAAATACTATGTCAAAATCCCGGGCTATGCGGTATATTATGGGTTTGTACATTATATCTTTTTTAAAGATTAGAAGCACGTTGACTGATTTCATGGTAACCTCTGATTGATACCTGTGCATTTGTTTTTGATATGTGATGAACCTGTCATACGGGACATCCGGGAATTGAACCGGTAAACATGCAATACCCACTCCAGTCCATGCATCATCATGGTTGCTGATGTAATGTTTATTTCAATCCTGCAAGTCTATAATGCAAGAAATTAATTCAGCGCTGTTAAAATTATTATTTTGGCGGAGCAAGTTCGATGTCACCCTGGAGAGCCAGTTTGTCCCGGAAAATAATAAGTCCGCCTGTTACACCCTTTATCGACAGGGCCTGGTTGAGCGCAGTCTCCATATCCTCCTCCACGAGTACCATATTGCAGGCCATTGTAGCTACGGCATCGGCAATGGCACCGTCATCAGCAATAATGGTTACTGAATCTGCTTTACCGAAACTTAAAGAATGGCCCAGACCGGATGTAGAGGTACAGAGGGAACATGGCATCTGCCCGGGGCTTATCCGTATGGAAATGTTTTCCCTGAAATGGATATTTCTGGAATAGACTGAAGCAATAACCGTATCTTTAACATCAAGCCATATATCACCGCCGTTCTCGATAATTACTGAAGATGATGATCTGATCAGCTCACGCCCCGTTAATTCAGCAACTGCACCTGCAACTGCAGCCATTGGCCCTGTGCCGGTCATACGTGATGCTCTGTACATCATTGCTGCGATTACGGGGGACTGATCGGGCTGTTCGAGTGGTGTCAGAGAATAGAGAAAGTCGCTGTGTTCCATTATGTGCCGGTCAAGATCATCTCTCAGCTTTACGAGGATTGAATACGCGATTTCACTTAGATCGCTGTCTGCAAGAATGTGCAGGTCGGACGCGTGATGCTTTACGTTAAACGCCGTGCCCCATGAAGGGGATTTGTGCCTGTAGAATCTGCGAGCGTGTATCATCTACTTTTTGTTATATGGTATTGACGGTATCTGAACCTGAGGAATGCCTATGGTGAATCCATGCTCAACCCAGTCCTTGAGTATGCCGGCAATTTTTTTCGCTTTCGGGTAGCTCGAAAGAGGCGCAGATGGTACACGCCGGCCGTTAATTTCCACTGTGCCGGACTTGAGCTCCGCGTATGTAACCTCTTTTACCGGCCTGTAGTTTCCGTCGGGATAGTCTATCCCATAGTCAATAACGTTTGCCCGTATTTCGCTGTCTGACAGTCCTGTAAAAAAAGCAAGTTCCTCGTTGAGTATGGGGATGGGTATGCCCAGTCCGACCATAAGCGAACAGCCGTAACCTGTTATAGACGCGCCCCTGATAAAGTCTGTGCTCATCTCTTTCATGTCGCCGGTAACTGCTATTGTGCCGGATCCACCTATGACCATCCCATTTTCATCACGCTCAGGCGAAGGGTCATGTTGCGTCCCCTGCCATGTTACTGCACCTGCGGCTCCGCCCAGGAATATTTTTGTACCCGTGCCGATTGTCCAGTAGTATGGGTCGTTCAGAAGCGGGCTGAGGACGCCTGCGCTTGAATATGTTATGTTTCCCATGTCGGGCTTCAGTATGCCCATGTAGGTATAAATCATTTTTTTCGATAGATTTATTGCTGTGTTGTAGTTCTGGTACGAGTTGCGCGGATTATAAAGAAAAGCGTTCCTTAAATCGGTGATGGTTACAGTCTTTTCGTAGTCTCTGAGCGGGTAGCAGTCTGTGCCGTAACTTTTTGCACGCAATTTGACCGGCTTGCCGGCAATAAGATCCTCGATTACATGTCCCCCTCCATAGCTGAATTCACCCGGATGCACCATGTTCAGCGGGTCGTTGTCGCGGACCTGGGTGGCGCCGATGTAGCAGTCAACTGCCGCAATACCGCCGTACGCTTCGACATCATTAAGCCAGACCTTTGAAGCGCGGATCTTGGGTTTTGTGTGTCCGAAATTAATGAATGCGCCTGAAGAACACATTACACCGAAAGTGCCGGTTGTAACGACATCAACCTTTTCGAATGCTTTTTTAACCCCCTCGCTTTTAACAATGGCGGGCATTTCGTCGGCTGTAACGACAACAGCTTTACCTTTTCTGATTTTACTGTTAATCTCTTCGTAGGTTTTTTTTATTTCGGGTGAATTCATAGGGCGCTCCCTGATACTGTTTATCAGTTAATAAGAATAAAAGAGGCGGTTTATCTTCAACTATTTTTCGTGTTTTACCTGACTTTTCAAAAAGCGGTATTGTTTAGCACTTTTGCGCGTGACCGGTTTTTATCCGGCAGGTGTTTTTTTTCAGGGGGCTTATCAGTATATTTAATGACCCGGAGAAAAAACAGCGCGCCAATTATTTCAATTTATTTTATTATTGCTTATATTAGTGTGACTGATTAAAACGGCATCGGCCGCTAATTAAATCTTTTTACCGGGGGGTAACAATGAAGAGAATACTGATTTCTCTGACTGCAGTGCTTTTTATGGTTCCTGCTCTTTTTTCTCAGAATACGGGGGATATTGAGTCTCTTGTATCGAACGAACTGAATGCTTTTCTAAAGACAAGCGAAATAACAAGGCTTCTGAAGACTGTTAATTATACAATCAATTATCTGTTCGACGAGCAGACCAGGTCGCAGGTGTTTCTCCAGAGGGATGATTTCAGGGACAAAACTGGCATTGACTTTTTGAACGAGGCTTCACTAAGGAATAGCGGTATTGATACATCAAGGCCGCTCTCGATGGCTTTTTACCAGGATGACAACTCCCGGGATGTATTTATTCTTTTTGTGCCGGTTTATAATGAAAAGGAATTCCCCCTGAAGTTTGACGAGATCAGG
>JAAYBQ010000216.1 GCA_012730035.1 Spirochaetota bacterium | reverse complement strand
ACATCGCCCGTAACCTTAAAAAAGCCCCGGTATACGGCGATACAACGGGAATAATATTCAGGATCGCCCCGTCAATATACATGGCCTCACTGATAACAGCAGCCCTATGCATTCCGCTCGGTTCACGGCCCGGAATAATATCGTTCCAGTGGGACTTTGTATTTTTCGTATACACCCTTGCACTCGGAAAATTCTTCATGATAATTGCCGCGCTCGACACGGGCAGCCCTTTCGAGGGTATGGGCGCAAGCCGCGAAGCGCTCTTTTCGCTGTTCATGGAACCCGCCCTGTTTATGATAATGGGCTCCTTTGCGCTGCTCACGGGAAACTCATCGTTTGCCGGCATATTCGCATCGCTGCACGGTTCCGCGATCCCGGCTTCCGCAGCCTACACAATTTCAGGCATAGCCGCGGCAATACTTATGCTCACGGGAATGGTTGAGAACAGCCGTATGCCCGTTGACGACCCGCGGACGCACCTTGAACTTACAATGATTCACGAGGTAATGATACTGGACAACAGCGGATTTGACCTGGGCATGATAATGTACGGAGTGTGCATCAAGTTCTCGATATACGGCGCCATCATCGCGAACCTTATTATACGGCCCGGCACAGGACTGGTGTTATACGCGCTGCTCTTTCTTGCGGTGCAGGCGGGATTTGCGGTGTTTACCGGCATCGTTGAATCGTTCATGTCAAGGTTCAGGATGAAGAACAACCCGCAGTTTATATACACGATCACCGCAGCCACGCTTCTGGTATTCCTGGCAGTGATGCACGTGGCAGGCATAAGGGGGAAAATGTAATGGCCAACCTGATACTGCTTATATTCATAGTCACGCTGTTCTTTCTTGTTTCGGCATGGAGACTTGTTACATATATACAGATACTCGCGCTGCAGGGGGTAATGCTCTTTCTGGTGGCCCTGCTCTCGCTTACGCAGATGCACTGGGCCAACTTCGCTTTTATACTTACTGAAACAGTCATAGTCAAGGCAGTGATAATTCCCGTATTCCTGGCCTACATACTTAAAAGAAACAACATAACGCGCGAGGCTGAGCCGCTGGTTCCCACATTCGTTTCACTTGTACTTATGATGATGCTTGTTATAATGATCTTCTTTCTTTCATACGCTTCGGGCTATGCCATACTGGATAACCTCTTTTTTGTTGTGGCGCTGTCGACCATCTTTACCGGCCTGTACATAATAATGACCCGCAGAAAAATAATTACCCACGTGATGGGATTTCTTGTAATAGAAAACGGAGTGTTTATTCTGTCGCTGGCAGTGGGTAATGAAATGCCCATGATGGTCAACATGGGTGTACTGCTCGACATGTTTGCGGGCGTGCTTACGCTCGGAATATTTATAAACAAAATAGGTGACGTCTTTAAAGACGGCGATGTTTCAAACTTGAGAAGACTTAAGGATTAATACCATGCTGAAGATATACTTTATCTGCTCATTTCTAATCGGTACAGCCCTTGCATTCAACAGGTTCAGGCCGGTAAAGATTGCCCTCCTGAGCCTCTTTGTAACACTGCAGGGCATAATGACGCTCCATGTAATCCGCAACAGGGGAACGGGTTTCTGGTACTTTAACGCGGACAGCCTTGCAGTAATCTTTATAACCATACTTTTTTTCATATCAGCCCTCTCTATATACCACAGTTTTGCCTATCTTAAATGGAGGCAGAAAGAGGCGCGCGAAAGAAACTTCTACTTCGCCGCGATGGTAATACTTGTGGCCGCACTTACCTGCGCTTACTGCGCCAACCACATTGCGATCACCTGGGTATTTATCGAGATAACAACAATAGCGGCATCATTCCTTATATACTACCTTCGCACTGACCTTGCCCTTGAAGGCACGTGGAAATACATATTCGTCTGCACCATAAGCATCACATTTGTGTTTATCGGAATACTGCTTCTTGGCATAGCAGCAGGACCCGCGGGGATTACCGACCTGACCTACGCGCAGCTTACAGCCAACGCATCCAGACTTGACCCCTTCTGGACCAAGATGGCATTCATCTTTATATTCACCGGATTTACAGCAAAGGCCGGGCTGTTCCCCATGTACACCGCGGGCATTGACGCCAAGGACAAATCCCCCTCGCCAGCAGGCGCGCTCTTTGCCAGCGGAATAATGAACGTGGGATTCTGCGGCATATTCAGGACATACCAGTTTATAGCTCTCACTTCATCCGCTGAATGGGCCAGGTCTGTGCTTGTTATAAGCGCGACAATATCAATATTCATAGCAGCAGTCTATATGATGAAGGTGGACAACTACAAGCGCATGCTCGCATATTCCAGCATTGAACACATGGGCATAATAATGCTCGGCCTTGCCATGGGCGGCATCGGGGTGTTCGCCGCGCTGTTCCACCTTGTACTCCATTCGTTTATAAAGGCGGGCATATTCTACCAGACGGGAATAACATACCGCGTGTTCGGCAGTAAACTGGTCAGCGAAACAGGCGGATATTTCAGGATAAGCGTAAGCGGATCCATGGTGCTTCTCCTGGGATTCTTCTGTGTAACAGCAGTACCGCCATCAGGGCTCTTTATATCGGAATTTCTTATATTCACAGAAATGTTCAGGTCCGGCTACATCTGGCTGATGCTTGCGGTAATGGCCCTGCTCACCGTAATAATCTGGGCGTTCGGAAGAAAAATAATGAAGGTTATCTTTACCCCGGTAAACGGATTCGATTATGAAAACGCCGAAAGGCCCGCCCTGTCCGAATCGCTCTCGCAGTTCGCAATAATATTATTTATCATGATCATGGGCGTATGCCCGCCGCAGCCTGTACTTGATATAATCCATGCAGCGGCCGGAACACTTGCCCGCTGAAACAGGATAACGACATGAAAAGAAACGCACTATCAGCAGCAGAAATAAAAAACAGCGAAACAATCGCGCTATCGTCCATACCGCTGCTGGGCTACGATGAATTCGCCGCGATGAACGCGTCGCTCGCAGCGGACGAAGGTTATCACTGCAGCCACCTGTTCACCGCCCCTCATGAAAAGGGTACCAGGATATACTGCATAATGGCAGACGACACAAAGGGGAGACTGCTGGTATCATCCGCCGACCCCGGGCGCAAAGGGGTAAGGTCCCTCACTGCCATTCACCCGTCGTTCCACCCCTTTGAAAGGGCCATGGCCGAAACTGCAGGCATAACCTATACGGATCACCCCTGGCCTAAACCATTGCGTTACACTGAACCATCTAAAGGAACAAAACCCCGCATGGAGGATCATCCCTTTTTCGAAATAGATGGAAAAGACCTGCACCAGGTGGGAGTGGGCCCCATACACGCAGGGGTAATAGAGCCCGGGCACTTCCGGTTTATATGCAACGGCGAAAAGGTGCTGCACCTTGAGATACAGATGGGATACCAGCACCGGGGAGCAGAGGAACTCTTTGTATCAAAAAAAAGCATGCTCGAAAGGGTGATGCTTGCAGAGTCTGTTGCGGGTGACACAACGGCGGGGAACGCCACGGCGTTCGCCCTTCTTTACGAATCGCTTACGGGCACGGAACCAGGCAGCCACGTGTCGTTCTGCAGAACACTCGCGCTTGAACTTGAGCGCATGGCAATACATACCGGCGACCTTGCGGCACTCTCCGGTGACGTGGCGTACCAGCTTGGCAACGCCGTATTCGGCAGGCTGCGCACACCCATTATTAACTACACGCAATCATGGAGCGGAAACCGGCTTGGACGCGGACAGATACGTCCGGGCAGGGTTAACTTTCCCTTTACAGAAAAACTTGCGTCATCACTTGAAAAGATTCTGGCCGGTTATTCACGGGACTATATCGAAATGGCAGACACGCTCTTTCACATGCCGGGCGTGCAGGCAAGGTTCCACAGGACAGGAAGGCTGTCAAAGGCAGACGCACTTGACATGGGGCTTGTGGGCATGCCGGCGCGAAGCACCGGAATAAAACGCGACGTACGGCTTACGCACCCGCACGATAACTACGGGCCGTTAAAACATCAGCCCGTTCTGCTGGCGGGCGGAGACGTTCACGCAAGGGCACTGCTGCGCGACCTTGAGATAAGGCAGTCCATGAATTACGTCCTGGGCATGATAAAAAATATCCCCGAACCGGGCAAAGACGTGAACGTAGAGAAGAGAAAGCTTAAACCGCGGAGCCTGTGTGTTTCACTTGTTGAGGGCTGGAGAGGGGAACTCTGCCACGCTGCCATTACCGGTAAAAATGGCGAGATATCGTGCTACAGGATAAAGGACCCTTCAATGCACAACTGGTTCGGACTTGCCATGGCTCTACGCAACCAGGAGATATCGGACTTTCCCCTGTGCAACAAGAGCTTTAACCTTTCATACTGCGGACACGACCTGTGAGGTAAAAAAATGTTCAGAACACTATCAATAGTTTATCATAATGGAAGACAGTTTATACCGGGCATACGAAGCACAGAGCTCGCGGAACCATTCAGGGGCCGTCCGGTTATAACCACTGTAAAAATTGACGAGAAAAAGGCTGCAGCCATCTGCCCCACGGGCGCGATAGGCACATCCCCACTTACAATAGACCTGGGCAGATGTCTCTTCTGCGGCGAGTGCGCGCGCGCCTTCCCTGAAAAGATAATATTTACGCCCGATTTACGGATAAGCGCGAACAGGCGTGAAGACCTTGTAGTGCGCGCCGGGAACGACCTGCCGGTTAAGGTGGACAGGTCATCGGTAAGGCAGGATATACGCAGAATATGCGGCAGATCCATGAAACTGCGCCAGGTATCGGCCGCGGGGGACAACAGCGCTGAATGGGAATGCACGGCATCGGGAAACGTCCAGTTCGACATGAGCCGCTACGGCATAGAATTTGTCGCGTCACCCAGGCATGCCGACGGCATATTAATTACCGGGCCGATATCACGCAACATGGCCCGAGCGCTTGAGATATGCCATGACTCGACCCCATTGCCGCAGATAATAATACTGGCAGGCACGGACGCCATAAGCGGAGGTATATGGAACGGCAGCAATGCCATTGACCGCAGCTTTATAGACAGCCACAAAATTGACCTTTACATACCGGGCAATCCACCCCACCCGCTCACTATTATTAACGGAATACTTGAGCTGATGAAGTGGGACTGATGTTCCCCGACTGCCGGGAGGGGCAAGGCGAAAGGATGTCATCTGCCGTTCTGTATAATGGCCGGGATTGACCTGCAGTTTGATCTGATTATAAAGACTTTGTATCTTTATCTGACTTTCAATAATTGCTTTTCCTGATGCGCTGAATATTAATTATTTCTGTCCCGGTTTTGCAGTTTTGTGCATTTATTTACCACTGCTTAAACCTTCCATTGAAATACTTCCCTGAAAAGGTCGGTAGACCGGTATTCGAAGTCACCGGGTATAATTTTGCGGCCCCCTCTTGCATCGAGCAGCCCCAGATAAAAGGCAATTTCATGAATAAAGATGTAGCTGAAACCTGATACAATCATTAAGTTCCCGTATTTTTTATTAGACCCTTCAGCAAGTGACGGGAATGCCCTGAGGTAGACACCCCCAAGTTCTTCGCCAGAAATAAAATTGTCCGCTTTCATTTTGATTATATAAAAACAGAAAGGTGCCGAGATCTGTATGAAACGCATTGTTTCATTGTACCTTGTCGAATAAAGCCAGTTGTATTTATTTACAAAATAATGCAGAATCTCGAGATAGAACGTTACGGGATAAAAGCTCTCAGCAAGAGTACTCCCTTTTTTAGTAATGGAATACCGTCCCTGCCGGAACTTGATGTAGCCGCAATCGCGCAGAAAAAATTTTGCCTTCCGGATATCCTTAACATCATCTTCACCCGATGGAGTATGCGGATAAAAATGATTATCCCTGATAAACCTGTCATAAATGGTTCTCCCTGCTGTACAAACCATTCTCCCTGTGCATAAAACAGTTCTCCCTTTGTACAAAACTATTCTCCCTGTTCATAAAACAGTTCTCCCTTTGTACAAAACATTCTCCCTGTACATAAATTAATTTTTTCTGGCGGGTAAACATCTGTATCAGCTATTCAATTAGCTGGTAATTTCATGCAAATAGTTCAATATCTGGCTGGAATGACATACTTCTACCCCTTTGGCCTTTGCGGCTTTGCGAGAGACCTGTTACAACCATTGTTCTGTAAACCTCCTCCGTGCCCAGTTCGACAGGCTCACTGCATCGCTCCGTGGCTCTGTGTGAGATATTCCTTTAATTCTTTCCCTCCTTTGCGCCTT